>WTJX01000683.1 GCA_011524675.1 Cytophagales bacterium | reverse complement strand
GCCCTCAGGAGCAATGATATACCTTTTTTCACCACCTTTAAACTCGATTAAGGCGATACGCGCACTTCTGTTCGGATCGTACTCTACAGTCTTAACAGTACCTTGCACACCGTGATTATCTCTCTTGAAATCAATGATACGGTATCTCTTCTTATGACCACCACCTATGTTGCGGACAGTCATTCTTCCAGAATTATTTCTACCTCCAGATCTCTTCTTTACAGTTAATAAAGACTTCTCTGGCTTTGAAGTAGTGATCTCATCGAAGCTAGGTGCAACCCTAAATCTTTGCGATGGTGTAGTAGGTTTTAATTTTTTTACTCCCATTGTCGATAGTAATTTCGTCTAATTATATATCACTGTAAAAATCAATAAAATCTCCGTCTTTCAGCTTTACAAAAGCTTTTTTCAACTTTTGTGTTCTTCCAGAAATTATTCTTGACTTTGTATATCTTGTCTTTGGTTTACCTTTTGTATTGATTGTATTTATACTCTCAACGGTAACGTCGTACATTTCTTCTACAGCTTTCTTTATCTCAAGCTTATCAGCTTTTTTGTCAACAATAAAGGCAAATTTACCCTCATCATTCATTGCTGTAGCCTTCTCTGTAATTAATGGTTTTAATAGAACACTCATTATGCTAGCGTTTCTTGGATTTTTTGGATTGATTTCTCTGATAAGATTAATGTATCTGCATTAATAATATCATAAGTATTTAATTCACTTACCGTTGTGATTTCTGTTTTAGGTATGTTTCGACCAGACAAAAACACTTCTTTATTATTCTCAGGAAGAACTAATAAAGTTTTCTTGCCACTAAGCGATAATGCGTTTAATATAGATAGGTATTTCTTAGTTTGTGGCTTATCAAAAGATAAATCCTCTATCACAGAAATATTATTTTGTGTTTGCTTATAAGAAAGTACAGATTTTCTAGCGAGTTGCTTTACTTTCTTGTTTAGTTTGAAGCCATAGTTTCTTGGCTTAGGCCCAAAAACTCTACCACCACCTACAAAAATAGGAGACTTTAAACTACCTGCTCTAGCGGTACCAGTTCCTTTTTGCTTTTTTATTTTTTTAGTAGAAGCTTTAATTTCAGACTTCTCTTTGGACTTGTGAGTTCCTTGTCTTTGGTTGGCAAGGTATTGTTTCACATCTAAGTAAATAGCGTGGTCATTTGGTTGTATCCCAAATACATCGCTACTTAAGCTTACTTTTTTCCCTGTTTCTTCTCCTTTTGTGTTTAATATAGCGAGTTCCATCTTACTTCTCAATTATAACGTATGAATTATTTGATCCTGGAACTGAACCCTTCACTAACAAAAGGTTCTTATCTCCTATCATCTTTACGACTTGTAGGTTTTGAACTTTTACTTTATCAGAACCCATTCTACCACCCATTCTCATTCCTTTGAATACTCTTGAAGGTGTAGAACATGCCCCGATAGATCCTGGATGACGTGCCCTGTTGTGCTGACCATGGGTCTGACCACCAACACCGGCAAAGTTATATCTTTTTACTACCCCTTGGAAACCTTTTCCCTTAGATACACCAGATACATCTAAGAAATCGCCTTCTTCAAAATGTTCATCAAGTGTTACTTTTTGACCTAAAGAAAGCTCAGACTCAAAGCTTTTAAACTCAACCAACTTTCTTAACGGATTTACGTTAGCCGCTTTGAAATGACCTTGTAAAGCTTTAGAAGTATTCTTTTCTTTCTTCTCATCATATCCAAGCTGTACAGCTTGGTAACCGTCTTTTTCCTCAGTCTTTAACTGAGTTACGTGACAAGGACCGACCTCTAAAAGCGTACAAGCTATACTTCTGCCTTCATCATCGAAAACACTGGTCATTCCTATTTTTTTTCCTATTAAGCCAGGCATTATTATCTATTTTATTTGAGTCCCCCCGAAAAAGGAACGCAAAGTTACAAAATATTATTTTTCTAACAAAATAAATTACTCTTTTTATAGAGACAAAAAAAAGAATCAACGTGCAAGCACATTGATTCCCTTAAATATAATTTTAACTATAGATCAGACTTTGATCTCTACATCTACACCACTTGGCAATTCCAATTTCATTAATGCATCTACAGTCTTAGAACTTGAAGAATAAATATCTACAAGTCTTTTGTAAGTACATAATTGAAATTGCTCACGCGACTTTTTGTTGACGTGTGGAGAACGAAGTACTGTATATTTTTCCTTATTTGTTGGCAATGGTATAGGACCGTTTACTACAGCACCCGTAGTTTTCACTGCCTTCACTATTCTCTCACAAGACTTATCTACTAAGTTGTGATCGTATGATTTTAGCTTTATTCTTATTTTTTGATTCATAATTTCTTATCAACTACGCTGTAACACCAGCTTCTTTTTTAATTACTTCGTCTGCTAAGTTCTTAGGTAACTCTTCATAGTGAGAGAAAGTCAATGATGCTGACGCTCTACCAGAACTTATCGTTCTTAAGTCAGTAACATAACCAAACAACTCTGCTAATGGAACGTGAGCTTTGATTAACTGAGCCCCACCTTTCGTATCCATTCCCTGCATGATACCTCTTCTCTTGTTCAAATCACCAGTAACTGGACCTGTATATTCATCAGGTGTAACTACTTCCACACTCATGATAGGCTCTAATAACTTAGGACCTGCTTGTTTTGCAGACTCTTTGAACCCAACTCTTGCAGCCAATTCAAAAGATAATGAATCTGAATCGACATCGTGGAAAGAACCATGATATAATCTTACTTTCATTGAGTCAACAGGATAACCAGCCATTGGACCGTTTTTCATAGACTCTTCAAAACCTTTTTGGATAGCAGGTATAAATTCTTTCGGAATCGCACCCCCAACAATTTGGTTTACAAACTGAAGACCATCTTTTTCGTAATCTTCATCTTTTGGACCTATCTCAAAAACGATATCGGCAAACTTACCTCTACCACCTGATTGCTTCTTATATACTTCTCTATGCTCAAAGTTTTTAGTAACAGCTTCTTTGTATGCTACTTGTGGAGGTCCTTGGTTTACTTCTACCTTGAACTCTCTCTTCATACGATCCATGATGATCTCTAAGTGAAGCTCTCCCATACCTCTTATGATGGTTTGACCAGAAGCTTCATCAGTGTTCACTCTCAATGTTGGATCTTCTTCGATAAGTTTTGCAATAGCAACTCCTAACTTGTCAACATCAGCTTGTGTCTTAGGCTCAATAGCATAACCAATTACTGGCTCTGGGAAAGTCATAGACTCAAGGATCACTGGATTTTTCTCATCACAAAGTGTATCACCTGTTTTAATGTCTTTGAAACCTACTCCCGCGCAAATATCTCCTGCTTCTACAGCATCGATTGGATTTTGCTTGTTTGAGTGCATTTGCATCAAACGTGAGATTCTTTCTTTCTTACCTGTTCTAGTATTCAATACATAAGAACCTGCGTCTAACTTACCAGAATATGCTCTCATGAAACATAATCTTCCAACAAATGGGTCAGTAGCGATTTTGAATGCTAAAGCTGAGAATGGCTCACTTGTATCTGCTTTTCTTACGATTTCCTCATCCGTATCCGGATTTGTACCTTCTACTGGTGGCAAATCTAAAGGAGAAGGTAAATAAGAACATACTGCATCAAGTACAGCTTGAACACCTTTATTTTTAAAAGCAGAACCGCACAATACTGGAGAGAAAGACATGTCTATCACAGCTTTTCTGATAGCTTCCATCATCTCCTCTTTGGTTATAGAATCTGGATCTTCGAAAAACTTCTCCATCAACGTATCATCATAAGAAGCCACAGCTTCAACCAATGCTTCTCTATATTGATCTACATCATCTTTGATGTCTTCTGGAATGTCTATCACCTCAAAAGTCATCCCTTTGTCTGCTTCATTCCAAACGATAGCTTGATTAGTAATCAAGTCAACTACACCTTTGAAGTTATCTTCTGCACCGATTGGTACTTGCAAAGGAACTGGATTAGCACCTAATTTCTCTTTGATGTCATTTACTACGTTAAAGAAATCTGCACCTGCTCTATCCATTTTGTTTACGAAACAGATTCTAGGTACTTTGTACTTATCTGCTTGTCTCCAAACTGTTTCAGATTGTGGTTCAACACCAGAAACAGCACAAAATAAAGCTACAGCACCATCTAATACTCTTAAAGAACGTTCTACTTCTACAGTAAAATCAACGTGACCTGGGGTGTCTATGATATTTACTTTGTAAGGCTTAGTTTGACCTTTAATTGCTTGACCTTGCTCAGTAGGATATTTCCACTCAGTAGTTGTTGCTGCAGAGGTAATTGTAATTCCTCTTTCTTGCTCTTGCTCCATCCAGTCCATTGTAGCAGCACCTTCGTGTACTTCTCCAATTTTGTGGCTCATACCTGTGTAGTATAAGATACGCTCTGTGGTAGTGGTTTTACCTGCATCGATATGCGCCATGATACCGATGTTACGCGTATGTTTAAGATCTATCTTAGCCATTGTCTTAAATTATGAAAGTAGTATTTAATACGTTTTAGAATCTGAAATGAGAGAAAGCTTTGTTGGCTTCTGCCATTCTATGTGTGTCGTCTTTTTTCTTTACAGCAGCACCTTCGCCTTTTGAAGCAGCAATGATTTCTGATGCCAAGTTTTGCGCCATTGTTTTTTC
>WTJX01000500.1 GCA_011524675.1 Cytophagales bacterium | reverse complement strand
AATTTGTTTTTCCAAACTGTATTTGCTGCTACTGCTGCAACTATTGTTTCTGGAGCTGTTGCAGGTAGAACTAAGTTTTCTGCGTACCTTATCTTTTCATTAATCATTACAACGATAATTTATCCTATCTCTGGTAGCTGGTACTGGCCATTTGATGACAATGCTTGGTTAAATACTATTGTAATTGGTAGCTGGGAAGGCGGATTTGTTGACTTCGCTGGTTCTTCTGTAGTACATGCTGTAGGTGGATGGGCTGCTTTAGTAGGTGCTGCTATCGTAGGACCTAGAATAGGAAAATATAAGAATGGTGTTACACAAGCGATCCCTGGCCACAATATCGTATTAGGTGCACTAGGTGTTTTCATTCTTTGGTTAGGATGGTTCGGTTTCAACGGTGGTTCACAGTTAGCTTTTAGCTCTGGAGACGATGTTACTGCTGTAGGTCAGATCATTATCAATACTAACTTAGCTGCTGCTGCTGGTGCTGCTGGTGCATTGCTTTATACATGGTTAAGATATGGTAAGCCAGATTTGTCTATGACATTAAACGGTGCATTAGCTGGATTGGTAACAATCACTGCGGGTTGTGCTGCTGTAGGTTGTGGTTCTGCTGCTATCATGGGTTTCATCGGTGGTATAGTAGTGGTGATCAGTATCGTATTCGTAGATCAAACATTGAAAATTGACGACCCTGTAGGTGCATTCTCTGTACACGGTGTGTGTGGTACATTAGGAACGATCTTAGTAGGTATTTTCGCTAAAGAAGGAGGTTTGTTATTCGGTGGTGGTGCTAGCCTTTTAGCTGTACAAATCATTGGTGCTTTAGCATATGCTGGATGGGCTGCGCTTACTGCATTCATCATCTTCACTATCTTGAAAGCTACTATTGGTGTAAGAGCAAGTGAAAAAGAAGAAACTGAAGGATTAGATTTTTCTGAGCACGGAATGAATGCTTATAACTAATCTTTAGAGATGTACGGACGAAATATGATTGTCCTATCATCATAAAAAAAGAAAAGGTCTGGAAACTCCAGACCTTTTTTCTTTCACTAACTAAACTAAATTATAACTAAAAATTTTTTAACTGGTGTAGTTTACTCCTCGCCACATCATTTTTCTTTCTGTTTTCACTTTTTCTTGCTTAGTTTCTATGTAAGATATCCCTCTATATATTTTGTTGCTGAGGTTTTGAGAAATTTTCTTACCTAAGTTTCTTACTTGATCCTCAGTATATACAATCCCTCTATATACTCTTCTTTTTAATCCGCTGTTCATAATTGTATAATTTAAAGTGTGAAAATTTATTTAAATTGCTTACTATATATAACGGCATTATTAAAAAAAAGGTTTCACGCTAGTTTAACGGTCTTTTTTGGAGATTAAACAAATGATAGTAGATATAATGAAAAACAATGCTATCTCTGAGATAGATTGTACTTTTCTAAGATTATTTTTTTTGATTTTTTTTCTCCTTTTCTAATTTATCTGTCTTTTGTATAGTTTTTGAGTAGAATTAGCTTTATATTTATAGTTATTGTATATGCCTTTGTGTTTTATTTATCTATGTAAATAAAGGTTATAACTACACAAATCAAAGGTTTTGCAAAACCTCCTAATGTAATGTTTCAAGAATAGAACGTTCTTGATGATTAAAAATAATATGCTAGCCCAAGATGGTACAAGATAAACTAGACACTCAAGATATTAGCTTACTAGAAGAAAAGAATATTTCTCTTGACGCTTTCACAAAACAATTAGAAAACTTCCAAAAAGGATTTCCGAAAATATCACTCGTCAAACCTGCTACTATAGGAGATGGTATTGTACAGTTTGATGATCTACAGCTTACAGAAAATACTGCGTCTTACGAACGACTCAAAAAAGAATACCATACGAGTAAGTTTGTGCCTGCTTCTGGTGCAGCAACAAGGATGTTTAAGGCTTTGTTTAACTATAGTAACGGTGACTTGTCTTCGCAAGCTGAGGTAGTAGAAGTGATACGATCTATCGCTAAGTTTTCCTTCAAAAAAGAAGTAATCGCTTTTTGTCAAGCTCATCAGATAGATTATGAAACTACTGAAGATGCTGATGAACTCAAAAAAGTAGTTGACTTTATCATTGGTGCGGAGGGACTTCATTATGGTAGTCTTCCCAAAGGAATGATTCCTTTTCATGATTATGATGATTTCTTTCGTACAGCTTTTGAAGAGCATTTGGTAGAAGGTGCTTTGTATAGTAGAGATACAGATAAAAAAGTAAAACTTCACTTTACAGTAGCACCACAACACAAAGAAAAAATCAATGCCTTGATACAAAGCTCTGTACCTAGGTTTGAAAAGATGTACGATGTGTTATATGAAATAGACTATTCTATACAAGAGCCTTCTACAGACACGGTAGCTGTTGACATGGAAAATCAGCCTTTCAAACAAAAAGATGGTAAACTTCTCTTCAGGCCTGGTGGACATGGAGCCTTACTACAGAATCTCAACGGACTTCAATCCGATATTGTTTTTATCAAAAATATAGACAATGTAGTACATGATAGGTTAAAGGATGATACCTTGACCTACAAAAAGGCGTTAGCAGGTTATTTGATGGGGATTAGGGAAAAGATAGATCATTATCTGACAATGATAGAAAATGCCAAATTAGCAGACAGTGAGTTTAATGAGGCAATAGCTTTTGCGGAGTCTCTAGGTATAGACTTGAAAGATAAAAGTAGAGAGGCTTTATTTGACGAACTCAATAGACCGATAAGGGTTTGTGGTATGGTAAAGAATGAGGGCGAACCTGGTGGAGGTCCTTTTTGGGTAGAAGATAAACCAAATCATCAAAGCCTACAAATTGTAGAAGGTTCTCAGATAGATAAGGGCAATGCTACTCAAAAAGATATTTTCAATCATTCTACACATTTTAATCCTGTAGATTTGGTATGTAGTATTACAGACTACAAAAGACAAGCTTTTGATTTGGAAAACTATAGAGATGATAGTACAGGTTTCATTACCCTCAAATCTGTAGAAGGCAAAGACGTAAAGGCACAAGAGCTACCTGGCTTATGGAATGGCTCTATGGCATATTGGATTACATTGTTTGTAGAAGTGCCTTTGATTACCTTTAACCCTGTGAAGACCTTGAAAGACTTGCTAAGGGATGCACATCAAAATAAATAGTATCTATCAGATTTTAAGATTACGATATATAAGAGCTACTCAAGTATTGGCGTACAGATAGAAGTATGTTTACGGATGGATTTTATTCCACGAAAGTCGCTGTTTTTAATTAATAATGAACAATGTATAATGAATAATGGAATGTATTGTGGATTGGGAGAGTAGAGCGTTTTAGTAATTAAAAAATGAAGAAATGAAAAAAATGAATGCGGTTTTAAGTGATTAGTGTTTAGAGATTAACGATTAGTCTGTTTTTAGTGATGAACCAGTATGCGGGGAGGGGTTCAAAGACAAAAGACGAAAGAATCTTATTTCTTTCGTCTTTTAATAATGATAGAAGAACTTTTTTGTTTCTGTTATTTTGCTCTATCGACAATTTTGTCGGCATAACCTGCTTTTTTCATCAGCTCCTTGTAATTACCATAAAAAACGTTGGCTTTGTTGGTATCTCCTAGTTTAGCAAAAGCGTCCCCTACAGAAAGGAAGTTGTAAGGAGCATCAGGCTCTAGTCTGCAAAGGAGTAAGTTTACTTTGATGGAGCTTTTGTAATCTTTCGTTACAAAATGAAGTTTACCTAGCGTTTTCATGATTACGATAAACTTTTCTTGAGGTATATAGGCTTCATAGCTAGTTACTATTTCCTCTATATTCTTTTTCTCTCCTGAAGATCTGCTAAGGTTTGTTACAAAGTAAAAACCTCGATCTAGTATTTCTGTAGCCTCTCTTGTTTTCTTTTCTTTTGCAACGTCTATGCTCTTCTCGAAGCTTTTTTCAAGTACTTTTGCTGCGATTTGTGTTTTGTTTCCATAGTTGTCTAGGTCTGGTATTTTTTCAAGGCTTTCAATGGCTCTTTCGGTCTCAAACTTATCTAAGTCGAGCATCGCTTTTTCTACTACTGCTTGTAGCGGGTTTTCTTCTATTTCTCCTATATACTTAAAGCTTTCTTTAAATTTGTATGAAAACATACCGCATTGCTTAATCGTACTACCTGGCTTACTAGAACATAAATATAGTGTGTCATCTCTTACTTCTGGTGTTTCATGGTTACTATGTGTATAAGTGAATTTGATCTCTTGATATCCCATATTGTAATATTTCATGTCCATATTACGGTGTATCAACTCAATGGTATTTTTGAAGGGGTTGTAATAAAGGCTTAAGTCCCTTACTTCATGTGAACTAGTAGAGAATTTACCTTTGACTTCTATCAAGTTAAATGCTGAATTTTCTAAATCATCTATCTCTATGGGTTGCTGAGCAAAACTGCTAGTAGCTATGGATGACACTAAAACGAGTAAAAAAAGTATATTTTTCATGGGGTTATATAAGTTTTAAGTTATAGGTTTTTATGTTTTGAATAGCAGATTTGCACTATTGCGGCTGTGCTGTTGTAACCATCTTTTTGTTTGATAAATATGAATGCTTACCTTTTACATGTTTACTTTATATGCTTATTTTCTGTTCTGTATGTTTTAAACGTATAGAAAAAATGAAAATCGAAATATATTAAGTATTTTTGGAT
>WTJX01000561.1 GCA_011524675.1 Cytophagales bacterium | reverse complement strand
CTGCTTTGACATCGTGATTAGTGATTTTTTCCGTGTCTTTTATTTTTTGTGCACTACCTTCAGAAAAATTGATTACTATTTCTCTTAGTCGCTCAACCTGTTGACTCGTCAATAAGGGTAGTTGAGGAAGACCTGCTTCACTTAAGGCTATAAAATACTCTATTTCTACTTTTACTCTATACTTGATGAGTCCATACTCTGAGAAATAAGGTGCTAAACTTTCTGTTTTAGATCTGTATCTCCCATCTATAGGAGATATGGCTGTTAATGTGTTCATCCTTCAAAAATTGAGTCGCAAAGATAACAACATTCATAATAGTTTCCCTCTTGATGTTATAATTTGTAATGAAAGCATCTTAACTTTGCCCTTGTGTATAAATTAAAAATTTGTACATATTTGGCTGTTAGTCATGCCATGACAACGAAAAACATCATTTTTCACGCTTCATCATAACATAATAAGCAATTGATTTTCAGTGCTTTTGTTAGCAATATACAAGAGCCAAAAAGCCTAATGCTAAGCGCAAAAGGCAAAAGCTTATAAACAAGATCAAGTTTTTTGCGCTAGATCTCATAATAAGTAGGCAGGTAAAAAACTGAACGAATTAGCTTTGTTGCTGTTATACTGTTGAATAAAGAATCACACATGGAATATTTACATCTAGAAGTAAAAAAAATTATCAAAGAAACAGAAGATGCTGTTTCTATCCACTTCAAACAACCGGAAGACAAGAAAATAGAGTATAAATCGGGACAGTTTTTCACTTTTATTTTTGACATCAATGGCAAAGAGGAAAGAAGAGCTTATTCTTTATGTTCTTCTCCTTATGTAGATGCAGACCTAGCTGTTGCTGTAAAAAGAGTAAACAAAGGCTTGATCTCTAACCATATCAACAGTAATATCAAAGAAGGAGATACCATCAAAGCCCTAGCCCCTACTGGTGCTTTTACCTTTGTACCTGATGAAACTAAAGAAAGACATATCATATTATTAGGTGGTGGTAGTGGCATCACACCTTTGTTTTCTATTTTAAAAACAACCCTAGAGAAAGAGCAAAAAAGCAAAATCACGCTTGTATATGCCAATCAAAGTAAAAAATCTACCATTTTCGCTCAGCAAATAGAAGACATCCAATCCAAAAATAAAGACAGAGTAAACGTATTGCATTACCTAGATGAAGAAAATGTAGGTAAGAAAAAACTTCTAGGGCTTAAAAAACAAAAGCCTTTCCTTACAAAGGCTAAACTAAAGGAAATGCTAGCGCCTTTGAATTTGAAGGTAAATGATCCTGTGGAGTTTTATATCTGTGGACCATCAGGAATGATGAAAGTAGCAGAAGACACCTTACTTTCTTTGTCTTTCCCTTCTTCCATCATCAAAAAAGAAAGCTTTGTAAGTCTTGAAACACCAAAGTCTAAATCAAAAACAAAAAATAAAGTAGAAGAGGGAGAACCTAAGAAAGTAAAAGTAAAGTACTTGGGTCAAGAGTATGATTTTGATGTAAAACCAGGTGTACCTATCTTACAAACCGCCTTAGATAGTGGAGTAGATTTACCTTTTTCTTGCCAAAGCGGGCTATGTACTGCCTGTATGGGAAAATTGATACAAGGTAAAATAGACATGCGCATGAACCTAGCATTAACAGACCAAGAAGTAGATCAAGGCTTAATCCTTACTTGTGTAGGACATCCTATGTCCGATGATGTAGTGATAGAAATAGAATAAAGTAAAAAGATTAAGGTTTAAAGATTAAAGATTAGGGAGGGCTAAAGCGTAAAAAAAAATAGACATTAGTCTGTTTTTAGCGAAGAGCCAGAATGCGGGAGGATCATGTTTAAATACTCAAAGCCAATAGCTCATTGCTCAAAGCTTTTTCAACTTGAACACTCTAATACACGAACACTCGAACACATGAAACTAGCAGGTTAAAGGTTGAACGTTAAAAGTTGAAGGTCGAGTTTAACACACAAGGCAATGCTTATAACGTAAAACTTAAAACCTATAACGTAAAACGTATATAGCCCCATGAAACTATTAGTAGAAAAGTGGAATTACTCGCACAATGATTCATTCAATGTAAAGATAGGACCACTAGAAGTAGGACACAATATGATGCGTATGCACAAAAAGTTTGAGCTTACGTTAATTACTGACTGCTGGGGAAAACGCTATATAGGAGATCATGTAGATGATTTTGAAGAAGTAGATTTAGTATTGATAGGTACAGACTTACCTCACCTCTGGCAAGCACAAGGTTACTTACCCAATAAAGATGTAGGAGAACACATCATCATTCATTTTGACAAAGACTTTTTGGGTAATGATTTCCTTAAAAAAAATGAATTGGCGGCCGTAAACAACTTACTTACACAAGCACAACAAGGAGTACGTTTTTATGGTAAAGGCTTACAAAAAGTCATTCCTTTGATGGAAAAAATCGTTGAAGAGAAAGGACTAGAAAAGCTCATTACTTTGTTTCAGATATTCAATGAACTCGTTAATTTCCCTGAGATAGAATTATTGTCAAGTAAAAAATACTCTATTGAGCTTGACGACAAGTCCAAAAACAAAATATATCAAGTACACGACTTTATCCTTCAAAACTATAAAGAAAAGATTTATGTAAAAGATGCCGCAGATATATGCAATATGACGGTATCTTCTTTTTGTCGTTTCTTTAAACAAAAGACTGGAAAAACATTCTTTGACTTTGTAAAGGAAACGCGTATAGGCATGGCAAAAAATCTATTGATACAAACAGAGGAGTATGTCTCTTCTATTTGTTTTGACTGCGGCTTCAATAACCTGGCGACCTTTAACAAACAGTTTAGAGAAATCACAGGACTTATCCCTACAGAGTATAGAAAAAAACACACTTTGAATGAAAAATAAGTCCTAGTATTCATTCGGTAAAGCACGTATCGTATTTTAAGCTTTATTACTTTTTTACCTGCAAAAGAGCATACTATCTTTTTTATGCTTTCATTTTCTTGGTTCTTTGTACTTTATACTTCGTACTATTAAGCGGCAATTTAGTTTTTGCTTTACTATAAACACCTATCACTCATAACCCATAACTCAATTAATCGTTAATCACTAACCACTAAAAATCCCATTCTTTTTTAGAAAATTATGCCTTATGATTTTGACACAATAAAAATAAGTGTTATTTTCACTTTTATTAAATTATTGATGGAGATGTATTTTAAACAATATTTTACTTTTCTGTCTTCATTTTTTTAGCCAACTTACCGTTATAATTGTAAGCATTCGTTGAGCTACTTCTTAATGCTTAAGAGCTTTTGGTATTTACCGTTAGTTGTTGGCTGGTTTTAAAAAAGTCAAGAGCTAAAAGCTTTAGGTTCTAAAAGTGTTCAGTGAAAAAACAAGAAAAGCTAAAAGAAGGCTTTCTATAGCATCACTAAGAGCAAAAGATGCTTTTTTTACCTACTAAATATATAGGTAAAAAGTAAAAAGCCCGTGTACATGTATGATATGATGAAAGTATCTCATGTTGCAAACCGATAACTCAAAACGTAAAACCTAAAACTTAAAACTTAAAACACACATAAACGTATGAAAAAAATTGCTGTTTTTACCTCTGGAGGTGATGCTCCAGGAATGAATGCCTGTATCAGAGCTGTTGTCAGAACAGCAAACCATTACGATGTAGAAGTACACGGTATCATAAGAGGATATGACGGGATGATTAAAGGAAACTACATCCCTATGAACAATAGATCGGTAAGCAATGTCATTCAAAAAGGAGGAACAATACTAAAGTCTGCCCGTAGCGAAGAATTTAGAACAGCCGAAGGGAGAAAAATCGCTTACGAATCTTTGAAAGAAAACGGTATAGAGGGATTGATAGGAATAGGAGGAGATGGTACATTTACAGGACTTAAAATCTTTTCAGAAGAGTATGACATCCCAGTCATAGGGGCACCTGGTACGATTGATAACGACCTCTTTGGTACAGACTTTACTATTGGTTATGATACAGCCGTAAACACAGCCCTAGATGCAATAGATAAAATACGAGATACCGCAGATGCTCACGACCGTATCTTCTTTGTGGAAGTGATGGGGAGAGACACAGGCTACATCGCGATACGCTCTGCTATTGGTGGTGGTGCAGAGATGGCTATTACACCAGAAAATAGAGTGCCGGCAGAAGGAATCATCAAAAAAATAAACTCTAGTGAGTCGGGAGAGCGTTACTCACACATCATCATCGTAGCAGAAGGACATACGCCAGGTTATGCCAACCACCTCGCACAAAAGACCAAAGAAGCCATGCCTCAGCACGACATCAGAGTAAGTATGTTAGGGCATATCCAAAGAGGAGGAAGTCCTACAGCATCTGACAGAGTGCTTGCCAGTAGATTAGGGGTAGCAGCAGTAGAAGCACTACTAGCAGACAAATCAAGCGTGATGGTAGGAGTAATCAATAGGAAACTACATTTTACAAGCTTGACAGATGCCATTGAAAAAGAAAAACCTCTTAACGTAGAGCTAGTAAGAATCATAGAGATACTGAACGGAAGAATATTCTAATAGAAGACTTTGTAAAAAAACATCTATAGTAAAGCAAGAACTAAATTACAGCTGAATAGTACGAAGTACAAAGTACCACGATAAGGAAAGCATTTTAAAAAGACAGTGTACTGACTTTTAAGTACTCAAACAACTTAAAAGAAAATATTCTTTGTACTTCGTACTTTGTAC
>WTJX01000701.1 GCA_011524675.1 Cytophagales bacterium | reverse complement strand
TTGATCATTATCCCGTATTATATGAATCCATTCGGTAAACTACGTGTTATGTTTTAGCTTTTCACTAAAAGTGTTTAGTGAAAAAGCTAATTGCTAACATCTTAAAGCCAAAGGCTCATGAGCATTAATATGTAGTTCACCGAATGCTTATGTATCACCTTATCGTTAATCTGTAATACATCCTTCAGAAGCAGAAGCTACTGACTTAATGTATTTGCCTAGTACCCCTTTGGTTTCTCTATAAGGAGGTTTTACCCATGCTTTACGTCTTGCTTCAAGCTCTTCATCAGAGATTTTGAGCTCCAACTTATTGTTTATGGCATCAATGCTGATGATGTCTCCGTTTTGTACTAGTCCTATCGCGCCACCTTCTTGTGCTTCTGGTGTTACATGTCCTACTACGAATCCATGTGATCCACCAGAGAAACGACCGTCGGTGATTAATGCTACATTTTTGCCTAGTCCTGCACCAATTACAGCACCTGTAGGCTTCAACATTTCAGGCATACCAGGCGCACCTGTAGGACCAGAATAACGTATCACGATCACATCGCCTGCTTTTACTTCATTGGCAATGCCTCGGATGGCTTCAAATTCGTTGTCATATACTCTTGCAGGCCCTTCAAAATATTCACCTTCTTTTCCAGTGATTTTAGCTACTGCGCCTTCTGATGCTAAGTTTCCTTTCAAAATTTGTAAATGCCCTGTTTCTTTGATTGGTTGGCTTAGCGGTCTTATGACATCTTGTCCTTCTTTCAGCGGAGCTACATCCGCTAAGTTTTCGGCTAAGGTCTTACCTGTAACAGTCAAACAATCACCATGCAATAAACCTGCTTCTAGCAACATTTTCATTACGGCAGGTACACCGCCTACTGCATGTAGGTCTTCCATCAAATACTTTCCACTAGGCTTTAAGTCTGCTAAGAAAGGAGTTTCATCACTGATGCGCTGGAAGTCGTCAATGGTCAAGTTGACATCTACCGCTTTTGCCATGGCTATGAGGTGTAGTACTGCATTGGTAGAACCTCCTAAGATCATGATTGTACGCAAAGCATTCTCAAAAGACTTCATGGTCATGATATCTTTTGGCTTGATATCCTTTTCCATTAAATTTTTGATAGCATCACCTATAGCGACACACTCAATCTTTTTGTCATCGCTTACTGCTGGGTTAGAAGAACTATAGGGTAAGCTCATACCTAATGCTTCTATGGCAGAAGACATGGTATTGGCAGTGTACATACCGCCACAAGCACCTGGTCCAGGAATACTGTTTTGTATGATGCCTTTGTAATCTTCTTCGCTTATGTTTCCTTGTGTCTTAGCACCATATGCTTCAAAAGCAGAAACAATATTCAAAGATTCGCCTTTCCATTCGCCCCCTTTGATGGTACCACCATATACCAAAATACTTGGTCTGTTCAATCTACCTAAAGCAATCATGGCCCCAGGCATGTTTTTGTCGCAGCCTACTATAGGTACTATAGCATCATAATATTGTGCATTGGCAACGGTTTCTATAGAATCTGCAATGATGTCTCTTGATACTAGAGAATAACGCATCCCTTCTGTACCGTTAGAAATACCATCACTTACACCGATGGTATGAAAAATCAATCCTACCAAGTCTTTTTCTACTACACCTTTTTTGATTTGCTCTGCCAAGCCATTCAAGTGCATATTGCAAGGATTCCCTTCATATCCTGTACTGACAATACCTACCTGCGCCTTTTTCATATCGGCTTCCTTTAAGCCTACAGCATAAAGCATCGCTTGTGATGCTGGTTGAGACTCATCTTGTGTTAATGTTTTACTGTACTTATTCAATTCACTCATGATGGAGTATTTTTAACTATTATATTAGGGAAAACTATACGAAACTGTTGCATAGCTAACGTTTTGCAACGGTTTTATACGATGTTTTGGACGTTCTTTTTTGGCTTGGCTTTTTGCTTTTGATGCCATTTCTCACACCCTCTACAAACGTTTATCCCTTCAAAGTTAGTCCTTTTTAGCCTTAATTTGCTAGGTTAAGTTCTTTTTTTATGCTTTCATTCTCTCGCTACTTTATACTTCACACTATTCATTTTGCTTCACTATAGTCCAAAAAGTCGATGCTTGATAGTCTATGAGAGAACAATAAAAGCTAAGTGCCAACTGTTCATCGCTAAAACACAATAGGTAGATAACCAAAGGGATGCGTATAAAGTGGTTTACCCGACCGATACATTATTTTGCTTGTTAAACCATCCTAAATTAGTACCTTTGCCAGGTAAAATATTTTTTTCTACATGTTGTTTAACAAAAATACTTTAAAGGGAGACGTTTTTGGTGGTATCTCTGCTGGTATTGTTGCTCTGCCTGTAGCACTAGCTTTTGGTAAGGCCGCGGGACTTGATCCTATCAATGGTTTATATGGAGCTATTGTTTTAGGTTTTTTGGCTGCCATTCTGGGAGGAACTAATACGCTCATAAGTAACCCTACCGCACCTATGGCTGTGGTTACACTTAGTATTGTCGGCAAGTACACCGGTCTTTTTGATTCACACCTAGTTTTACCTCACCTTATTGTTACTTTTTTTTTAGCGGGCTTACTTCAAGTATTATTTGGTTTTTTTAAATTAGGGAAGTATGTAAGCTATATTCCACATCCAGTTGTCTCAGGCTTCATGAGTGGAATAGGCATTATTATTATCTTAGGTCAGTTTTCTACTTTTCTTGGCATTCCAGAGGAAACAATGTTTAGTTATTTTGGAGGAAAAAAGCCAACACCAATTGAAATAACACGATATTTTTTCTTCTTTGTAGAGAAGTCTTCCTTGGTAAATGTTTTACTTGCTGTAAGTACCATCTTTATTATTCGTTTTTTTCCTAAGATAACAAAGAAAGTACCAAGTACATTAGTCGCTCTTGTTTCTGTATCTGCCATTTCTTATGTGTTACATCTAGAAACAAACTATGGCATCAGAGTGATAGACCATATCCCAACGGCTTTACCTAGTATAAAATTAGCTTCTTTTTCAGAAATCAGTTTCCACCATAAAACAGTTATCTTGACATCTGCACTATTTCTTGGTGCACTAGGTACTATAGATAGTTTGCTTACGTCTGTGGTGGCAGATAAACTCACCAAAACAAAACATAAGAGCAATAGAGAATTGATAGGCCAAGGCATAGGAAATATGGTTGCTTCTTTGGTGGGAGGTATCCCAGGTGCTGGTACTACTCCTGCTACGGTACTCAACATCAACTCTGGCGGTAGGACTAAACTTTCAGGCATTATCCATGCTGTATTTTTATTATTGATATTATTATTTTTCGCTCCTATTGCAGAAAAAATACCTCTTGCTGTGCTATCAGGTGTTTTGATTAATATAGGCCTTTCTATCTTGGATTATTCTGCTGTGAAGGAATTTAAGAACATTCCGAAGCAAGATAATATTGTAATGATACTAGTATTGGTGACTACTGTTTTCTTAGACCTACTTCCTGCGGTAGCTCTTGGGCTAATCATTTCAGCACTTGTATTTATGAAAAAAATGGCTGATGTGGTAGAGTTAGAAACTAGAAATACTAAAATAGATAGACTTATCAATAGTATGATTGATAGTTTTAGGAACTCTATAGAGTTTAGAAGAAATGTATTGGTCAAAAATATGAGAGGACCACTATTTTTTGGTTTTGCTTCTCGCTTTCAACAGAATGTACAAGAACTAGACAACCTAAAGGCTGTCGTCATCAATATGTCTGGTGTAACCTATATAGATCAGTCTGGGCTTTATACACTAAGAGATGTCTTGGAGGATTTACATGAAAAAAACATCTTAGTTTCTATTAGTGAATGCAGAGAAGACCATTTGGTCTTGCTAAAACGAAACAAAATTATTCCCGAAATTATCAAAGAGGAGTTTGTATTTGACTCTGTAGAAGAAAATATCATGTGGCTCAACGAGCCTGGACACATAGATGGTAACTTTGATTATGAAGATGAGTTGTATATCCCTAGTGCTTATACTCCTAATGGTGATGGTATCAATGACGAATGGCAAATCAAGAACATTCATAAATACCCTAATTGTAAGGTTACCATTAGAAATAGGTATGGCAAACAACTCTTTTACTCAGAAGGGTATAAGGAAATGTGGGAAGGTAACTTTGAAGGAGAAATGCTTCCTGCCGACAAATACTTTTATGAGATTGATTTAGGTGTTGACAACCAAAAAGTCCTAAAAGGGAATGTCATGATTTTTAGATAACACTAGCTTTTATCTACTGCTGTAGCAATCCTACTTAACATAAAATGTGTATAGATATTCGATTATATACCACTTCATTTTATGAGCTTTTAGCCAGAGAAAGTATTTAGTAAAAAATCAAAGAAATTTAAAAAATTACATCTGCTTTATCGAATAGATGTAAAAATTCATGTTTTTTGTCATGTTTAACTATGTGTATTTACAAATAATTAATGTACATTTACATAAATTTAAGTAAAACTAAATATGCCAAAAGCATATTCGTTATTAGATTTTTAGTTTAGGGTTTTTATAAAGAGTTTCTTTTGACAAGGAACTCTTTTTTTATGCAAAAAAGTGTAGTTTGTAAGCATTTGGTAAACCACGTATTAATTTTTAGTTGTAAAGAGTCTTTATAACTAATTATTCGATATGTTGTATCGTTAGTGTTGAGCGTTTCCGCCCTTGGAGATTCCCCAGTAAATGAGTTAAAAATCGGACAGA
>WTJX01000399.1 GCA_011524675.1 Cytophagales bacterium | reverse complement strand
GGAGATAATAATAATAAATTTAGGTTAGCTTACGAATTGTTGGTATTGAATTCAAAGTTTAAAACTAATAAAGAATTAATAGACTTATATAAAAGCCCAGCTTATCAAGCTAATCAAGAAAACAAGTTTTATTATTATGGAAAAGAGAATAGCATGGTTGCAAGTGGTCATGCATGTTCACCAAAACAAGAAGTAACTATTGGAAGTAAAATTGTTTTAACTGAAACACTTAGAAAAAGTTATTGTGATCGATCAGCGACATGTAAATGTAAAAAAATAGGTAGTGGAACGATAATTCAAGAGTTAGCAAAACATGGTCTTAGTGCTCCAGATATAGCACCAACAATCACACACATACCTATAGATTCTTATGTAACAATCACGGTTACTAATCCGAAAGGCGTAAAACTTTTCGGTACTCTTCAAGCTGATACATACGATAGAATAATGATGCCAGCATTAAGTTACTTTTTGCTAATCAAAACCTTAGATCAAGCAGAAATTAATGACTACCTAGATGAGATGATTTTTAAGCTTTCTCTGGTACTTCCAATCGATGAATTTTATTTGTTAGGCAAGGCTATTACTTATTCTACTAAATTATTTAAAATATCCTCTTATAAAAAAGCTATTCAATTTTATAGTAAAATGAAATTGAATGTTTCAGGAGCTACCTCAAATATTAAAAATGGCTTAAAAAGTAAAATTGGCAAGTATTTAAAACTAGGTAACGTAGATGATCTGGCAGGGACATATACAACCAAAATAAGATGGGGTATTCAAGATGTTGATGCAAGACCTTTTGGTAATAAAGGTTTTTGGGGTAAAAGAACAACTCAAACAGATGCTAGAGTAGATGCATTTGAATTAAAAATAAACCCTAGCAATGAAAGTTTTTATGTTCCTCATCCTGATGGTGGATATGTACAGTTTGAAGGTTTAGTTTCAAATGTGTTGAAAGATGGTAAATTGATAAAACAAGTAGATAACTCTATTTATAATGTTTTGGATAAACCACCGTTTTTACAGCAAAAAATATTAAATGAAGCCACACGGCAAGTTAGAGCAGCAAGTTCAAAAAACCTTTCGGTAGAATGGTTAGTCAGTGAACAAAAAGCAGTAAATCAATTAACTCAGTTTTTTTCTGAGAATAATATAAATATCGTTGTTAAACATTTAGCGGAATAAATGAAAGAATATCTAACGACTAATGAGATTAAAACTATCTCTAATGATATAAATGTTTTAAATCTAGATTCTTCAATTATAGACAGTCTTAAAGAATTAAATGATTTTAGAGAAAGAGAGTGTTTAACTAATTATATTTTATTGACTGATAGTGGTAAATTTGAAAATAATTTACTTACCTACTATAGTAGGTATTATTGGTTAATGTCATATATAGAAAGAAGTAAAGTGCTAAAAAGAGAAGATGTTGGTTTGGAGCAACAACTATTTAAACTTATTGAAGAATCAGAACATTTATCTTTAGATGTAAATTGGGATGTGATTCAAAACATTGAAAATATAATCAAGTCTTCTTAAATTGACAACAATTTAAAAATTTGTAAAATCCCCCCCCTAAAGTCTTAAACTCTCTCTGTGAGATAATAAGCGCAGGTCTATAACTCTCAGAACCCACACAAGCCCTTTTTGGGCTTCCGTAAGAAAGTATTGTCATAGTCTAAAGTCCATTGTAAGGTATCGCAAAAGTACTTTATGATGGGCTTTTTTAGTTCGGGGACATGTGAGAAACCAAAGAAGAAGCCCTCCCCAGCACTGTACTTTGATGCTTGCTCATCCGCCCATTGCTTGGCTTGCTCTTCTAGGGTCATCAATTCAAGTAATAGTAAAAATAAGTACTTAACTAGCTAACTTCTGTTGCAAATCACTTTTAAGAAGGAAAGCGTCTATTACTTCTTTTAAAAGTCTTTTTCTATCATCGGGCATTTTTTCAATTTTTCGGAACTGATGTAAAAGTTCTTGATCTGTCAACATATTTTCTGCCTTATCATCTAATGTTCCATTCATCAAATAATCTGGTGAAACTTCCAAAGCGGAAGCAATTCTATTTAACACTTCAGAAGACGGTTTTGCATCACCTCTTTCATACCTTCCAACATTAGTATAATGTACACTAGCTAAATCTGCTAAAGCTTGTTGAGACATCTTTTTATCTGTTCTACTCTGTTTTAAACGTGCTGCTAGACTCATAATTAAAGTGAAATCATATTAAAACTTAATCAATTATAGCTTAAACGCATGTAATTTACAAGTTTATTAAAGTGATTAGTCATAAAATAAAGTTTTATATACTTGTTTTATTGAAGTGAAAAAGGTAAGTTTGAAGCGAAAACGCACATTTAAACTTTTTTCAAAAAAACTTCAAAAGCATGTCCACACCTACAGAGTATCAAAAACAAATCAGTATGATTTTACGAGGACACCTAGTGTGTTCCTGCCAAGCGCAAGACCTGTTCGCATGGATTCTAGGTGAAAAGTCTTATGATAACCCCTTTGATAAATTAAAGCTATTAGAAATATTACAAGGACTAGAAAGCAGTCTAAAACGAGAGTTAGAAGAAGTAACACGCATAGCAGAAAACCTAGTCAATTCATACGATCCCCAATAAATGACCATTGCCGAAATAAAGGAGCGACTGCGGATCACCGAGGTATTAGCAAAATATGGCTTGTCCGTGAAGAAAGGGAACATGATACATTGCCCATTTCATGACGACAAGACCCCAAGCATGCAGGTTTATCCTAAAACCGATAGCCTGTATTGCTTTAGTGGCAATTGTGAGCATGGCGCAAAGAAAATAGACGTGATAGATTTTATCATGTACATAGACAAAAGCACCAAAGCCGAAGCCATACAGAAAGCAAAAGAAATGATAGGAGTCGAGAGCCTCGACACGCAAAAGCCGAAAATTTCAGCAGGCAATACATTAGAAACAAACACCATGACCACACCAAGCCCGACAATCATCTTTGAGCAGCTACAAAAGCACTTTCCCAAAGTACCCCACGGCAAAGCCGTAAAGTACTTAAAAAGCAGAAACATCTATGATATAAAATTAGAAATCGGCTGGCGACCCGAAGGCTATAAATACTTAAAAATGGTCAACTGCATAGTTTTTCCTTTGAAAAACGAAAAGAAAGAAATCGTAAGCTTTTACGGCAGACGCATTACTACAGAAACCAAAGACCCAAAAATAGGCAAACACCACTATTCCAGTAACAGAAAAGGACTCTA
The DNA here is from genome assembly GCA_011524675.1 of Cytophagales bacterium. Classification (GTDB taxonomy): domain Bacteria; phylum Bacteroidota; class Bacteroidia; order Cytophagales; family JAAEPT01; genus WTJX01. The sequence goes on along the minus strand of WTJX01000399.1, from coordinate 1,494 downwards.
TCCATGCTATCCCGAAAGTAGCACCCGCAGGCTAATATTAACAGAATCAGTCATAGATTGCCTAACATTACAAAAGTATCTTCCTTTAACCTCAGAAGACTTTGTACTCGCGTTATACGGTACAAACGGCTTAGTCAATGAACACATCAAAGCATTACAGCAATGTAAAGACCTAGAAGAAATCATCTTTTTTTTAGATGGCGATCAAGCAGGTAGAGCAGCCGTAAAGAAATATGCCAACATGCTCTTTGATACCTTAGAGGTAAATATTAGCCAAGTAGAAACGCCCGAAGGCGAAGACCCCAATAGTTTAGTAAACTCACACGAGCCAAGCGTACTAGCGCATTTGATAGAAGAGCGAAAAGTATTATTTTCATCGGAAAATAAGTCCATAGTCCAAAGTCCACAGTCGATAGCATCCGTAGCACAAAACCCAAATAAGCCTGCCGAGGCTCTCGGCAAAACGCCAACCGAGGCTCTCGGTACTGCTAAAGACTCAGTACTCAAGACTAATGACTCAAGATTAAATATAGAAAACAAAGAATATCTAGTATATAGTAGTGAAAATCTATTCATCGCCATTATTGGAGGCATAGGGCTACACCCCATCGACAAACTAAAAGTAACACTCAAAGTCAGCCGTAGCGACAGTAAAAACCCTTTACACCAAGTTAGACACAGCCTAGACCTATACCTAGACGATCAAGTAGAAAAGTTTGTTCGTAAAGCATCCGAGCGACTAGAAATAGGAAGCAAAGACATGCTCATACACTTTGCACAAGTCACCCAAGCCCTAGAAGAATACAGACTAGCAGAGATAGAAAAGCGCAAAGAACCCAAACTAGAAGAAAGAGTATTAAGTGAAAAGCGCAAAGAAAAAGCAATGCAGTTTTTAGCATCCGAAGAGCTACTAAAAAAGACAAACACCCTCATAGGTAAAAGTGGCATGGTAGGCGAAGAAAACAATAGACTCTTAATGTACCTCGTCTTCACCTCACGATTAAGGAAACAGCCCTTGCATATCGTCAGCTTGGGAGCAAGTGGCACAGGAAAAACCTACCTACAAGAGAAAATAGCCGAACTCATCCCCGAAGATCAAAAACTAGAAATCACCACCATGAGTGAAAACGCCCTGTACTACTTCCAAAAGACAGAGCTAAAAAACAAGCTCGTCTTGATTGAAGACCTAGACGGAGCAAACGACGATAAAGTACTATTCGCTATCAGAGAGCTACAAAGCAAAAAACGCATAAGTAAAACCGTCCCTGTAAAAGACGCAAAAGGCAATATGCAAACCATGACCCTACAGGTAGAAGGTCCAATAAGTTTAGCAGGGACAACCACCAAAGAAAAGCTCTACGAGGACAACGCCAACCGTTCACTATTGATATATCTAGATAACAGCAAGGACCATAAAGAAGCCATCATGGACTATCAGCGCAAACTAAGTGCGGGGCAGATCGACAAAGAAAAAGAAGAACAAGTAAAAGAGTT
>WTJX01000337.1 GCA_011524675.1 Cytophagales bacterium | reverse complement strand
CCTATTAATTTTTAACAAAATGTTATACAGCGAACAATTCTCTAATTTTAGTATTTCATTCATACATCAATAAATAAGTATTATATACGAAATAATACCTCATATAACTTTTTAAGTTAAATAAATAATGAAATTAATATAAAAGTCTTATTCATTACTTTTTATGAGAACTAAATGGTAACTATTGTCTTTTAAACGTCAAAATATAATAGACACAACATTCAAAAGTGAATATAAGTCATGCAACGAAATCAAAGAATATGATCTTTTTGTACATCAATTTGCTGCGATAAAGTAGGTGGTAAAGAATGAACTATTTGATGGTAATGTAATATGACAGACACTGGAAAAAAACTAATGCTGGCTTGTCATCTTTAGAAAAATCAGATGACTATTGCAAAGAAAGGTTAAAATTCAAGATACCGTAAATGATAAAATCACAAAAATCAAAAGGTTGTCTTTCTAAAGTTGTTGATATTCAATCGTTATTCTAACACAGAAAGTAGGTAGATAAAAAAATTGTAAAATAAAGAGAGATTTTAAGTTCAGATTAATGCAGGCTGTATTGACAACGATGGCATAAAGTAAGCGTCTTTTGTTATAAAGATTTTTGGATGACTACTTATGTAGAAATTATTGCTTTATTAGTGTATTCAGAGCTACATGTGGCCATTGTATGTCATTAAATCCTATATCCACCTTTTGTGCATATTGTAAGACTTGTATTTTGCCTTGCTCGCTCATTCTGTCACCAATCCAAAAGTCACTAAAAAGCTTTCCAATCTGTACAGGAGCAGCCAACCGTTGCCCACTAGCCATTTGAGAAAAGTCATTATCTCTAAAAACAAATTCCCAGTCCTTCCCCGTTTCTTGTCCTACAGTTATTCTTTTTTGCCAAAGCAATGGATCAGTCAAGTCAGGACCTCCCAGGTCAAATACCTCTGTTTGCTTTTGGTTAAACTGTGTATCAATCAAATTTTGTAGATTGCTATCTACTGTATTTGGTTTTGAATTATAAAAAACAGAAATACCTTTATCTATAGCACGAGATACAGAGCCTACCCTCAATTCTCCATGTGTCATAAAAGAATTTGCTCTCGGAATACTTGCTTGCCTGATGATTCTTCCTCTAAATTCATCTCCGCTAGGTATTGGTGGGAATCTTGCTTCTCCTTGATTGGTATCGAAACTGCCATCATCTGGAACTACTTGAATAAGAAAGTGTCCCATTTCGTGATGAATACCCTCACCCCTTGGTGTCTCAATATCTATCTTATAAGACATCCCATCCCAAAACTCTGCTTCTCCAGTAACACCTACATTTCTTGCGATACCCAATTTTTTGAATGTGATAGTTTCTCTCATCTGGTCAACTCTGATATTGAAATCTTCAATCGTTGGTTCATTTCTTTTAGGCTGAGAAATAACGTTCCAACCCCATGAATCTTTCTATTGACCTTGTTGCTTATTTTGCCAAACTCCTTCTAACTTGTTAAAAAAATCATTCGTAGGTGTCATATTTTACAGTTTTAGGTAAACTAATGAAGTGGTTCGTCCTTTTAGTCTTTGATAAAAAACCAACGTATCAGAATGATACCTAACGCTAAATTTATCGCTAATTCATTTTTTCAAACAAAAGCACAAAACTTTAGTTATGCAAAGCCTTCTATAAGCCAAAGAGTTCTTTGTTGAGTACTTTGAGTGCTTTTTCTTTATCTTCCATATTGATGAGGATAGAAATATTGTTTTTACTTCCTCCGTAAGACACCATTCTAATAGAAATATCTTCTAAAGCATCGAATACTTTCTTGATGATTCCTTTCTTCTCTGCAACAAATTGTCCTACAATACAGATGATGGTCTGTTGCGTATCTACCTCCACAAAACCGAAACTTTCTAAGTCTGTTTTGATAAGGTCTAGCTTAGAATCGTCGTCTATGGTAAGTGATACTGCTACCTCTGAAGTGGTAACCATATCTATAGAGGTTTTGTGTTTGTCAAATACACCAAATAGTCTGCTCAAAAAACCATAGGCCAACAACATGCGTCCAGACTTTACTTTCACTGCCGTGATATTATCTTTTGCTGCGATAGCTTTTATTTCTTTATCTATGGTCTTATTAGAAATGGCAGTACCATCTGCCTTGGGATCCATGGTGTTTTTTAATCGTACCATGATGCCTTTGTCCCTTACAGGTCTTATGGTATATGGGTGTAGTATTTTAGCGCCAAAGTAGGCTAGCTCTGCTGCCTCATCGAAGGTAAGCTCAGAGATAGGCTCTGTTCTATCTACAATGCGAGGATCATTGTTGTGCATACCATCAATGTCTGTCCATATTTGTACTTCTGTGGCATCTATGGCTGCACCGATGAGTGATGCTGTATAGTCACTACCTCCTCTTTTGAGATTGTCTATCTCTCCATTGATATTTTTGCAAATATATCCTTGAGTAATGAATATTTTTTCTCCTGATTTTTCGTGTAAGATAGTCGATAAGAGCTTTTCTATTTGCGCTAAGTCTGGTTCTTCATCACGATTGGTACGCATAAAGTCAAGCGCTGGGATCAATGTAGAAGTGATGCCGTTTTCTTCTAGGTATAGTTGAAAGAGCTGTGTAGATATCAACTCTCCTTGTGCCAAGATGATACGCTCTTCTCTAACAGTAAATGAGGTATCCACACAGTTGTGTATGGCAGCAAATTGATTTTCTATAACAATTTTACCTTTTTGTATGTATTCTTCTTTCTTCAACAGAGTCTCTACAAAAGGTAGGTAACTGTCGTAGAGTGATTTTACCTTTTCTTTTCCTTCTGCTATGTTTTGTGCATAGAGAGAGTCGCAAATACTTACTAATTTGTTTGTAGTGCCAGAGACGGCAGAAAGTACTACTATTTTTTCCTCTTGGTCGCTCGTGATGATCTCAGCTACATTGGCCATCCTCTCAGGACTACCTACAGAAGTACCACCAAATTTTACTATTTTCATGTGTTTAAAATCTAGAATTTGTGTTTTCAACATGTCCTTGTGTGTCGAGAGCTACCTTAACCTTAGTTTTTTCGCTCCCGCTGCGCGGGTTTCATGTGTTTATGTATGTTTTAAGTTATGGGTTTTAGTTTTACGTTTAGGGATACTCTTTTGAGTTAGAGAAGACTTTTCAAAACCATTTTTTGCACTTATGCTGTGTTATACAACATTTTGCAAGCCTTGACTAAGCATAAAAACCTTAGTGATGGAAAACCATCTAAAATTTAACGTTCAACTTTTTACCTTTACATCTCTGTAATATTTTTCTTTAAACTTTGTACTTTTAGTCTGTTTTAGTATCAGACAGTTGTTCACGAAGGTTTAACATTTTGAGTGCTGTTGCAGCGGCTTCTTCTCCTTTGTTGCCATGCTTACCGCCAGCCCTGTCTAAGGCTTGCTGCTGTGTATTTGGTGTGAGTACGCCAAAAATTACAGGTTTGCCATACTTTAGACTGACATCGGTTACACCTTTTGCTACCGCGTCACATATAAAGTCAAAGTGTTTGGTTTCTCCTTGTATGACGCAGCCTATGCATATGACGGCATCTATATCTTCTTTCTGAGCCATCCACTGTGCACCTAAACTTAGCTCAAAACTACCAGGCACATGCTGTAGCACTATATTTTCTGTTTGTACTCCTTTTGTTCGTAAAAACTGTATTGCTCCTTCTGCGAGTGATCCAGTTACTTCTTCGTTCCATTCAGATACTAAGATACCATAACGATAGTTGTTGGCATTGCTTAGATTTTTGGAAGATATATCGCTTAGGTTTTTATGTTGGGAAGACATTCTTGTATGAGTAGAAATGGATTTGCATAAAAAAAGGGTCAAAAAAATAAATTTATTTGACCCATAAAGCTTGTAGTGTAAGGCTATATAGCTTTAGCTATTAGCGCTTTGTATTTTTTAGCGTTGTTTGCCTCTGCCGAATTTGGATATTCTGAAAGTATCTCATCATAGGTTTCGGTAACATGCGCCACATCGTCTAATTTTTCATAAGCAAGTGCAAGCTTCACTAAATACGTTGGAGTAAAAAACTCGTTTGGATAAGTATTTGAAGCTTTTTTGTAATAAGAAACAGCTTCTTCATAAGATTCCATTTCCATATTTGCATCTCCAATGAGTGAGTAGGCTCTAGCTTGTATCAGGAGGTCAGAAGAACTAAAATCTTCTAGATAGTCGATCGCCAACTCAAACTCTCCCTTTTTCATGTAGAGTACACCAGTATAAAACTTTGCCAAGTTACCAGCACTTGTAGAAGAGTAACCTTCTGCTATTTTTTCTACTCCTGTAACATTATTACCATCACCTTTCAATACTAAATCTATAGAATCTTTTTCAAAGAAGTATTGCGCTGTGTATAGCTCCTTTTGAGCATCTAGCTCATCTAGCTTAGCTTTATCAGTATAAAAGTAAAGTCCTGCGATACCGAGCACTATTACTGCCAAAATACCGTATAGTAACTGAGTGTTATTTTTGATAAACCCTTCTAATTTACCAAACTGACCAAGAACTTGATCAAGTTCTTGGTTTGTATTCTTATTTTCTGCCATATTAAGCTATGAAATAATGCTTTTTAGTCTATTGTAAACGGAAAATCCTCTTGCTCATATACGTCCTTATATACCTCATCTACTGTAGGGTATGGAGATTCTTCAGCAAACTTTACTGACTCTAGCACTTGTGCTTTGATCTTGTCGTCTATTGCTTTTAGTTCCTCTTCAGTAGCATATTTCTTTTTCAAGATAGCTTCTTTTACCTCTTCGATAGGGTCTTGAGACTTATAATCTTCTAACTCTTGCTTAGTTCTGTACTTAGCAGGATCTGACATAGAGTGTCCTTTGTAACGGTATGTTTTAAACTCTAGTAGCGTAGGACCATCACCTTTTCTAGCTCTGTCTGCGGCTTTGGATACTGCTTTGTGTACAGCTTCTACGCTCATAGCATCTACACCCTCTGATGGCATATCGTATGACTCACCAAGAGTATGCAAATCTGTAACGTTTGAAGTTCTTTCTACAGAAGTACCCATAGCGTATTTGTTATTCTCGATAACGAAGATAACAGGTAGTTTCCAAGTCATCGCCATGTTTAAGGCTTCGTGAAATGCTCCTTGACGTACAGCACCATCACCCATGTAACAGATACACAAGTTTCCAGTTTTGTTATATTTTTCCGCGAATGCTAGACCAGCACCCAATGGTACTTGACCACCTACGATACCGTGTCCTCCTACAAATCCTACTTCTTTGTCAAAGATGTGCATAGAACCACCTTTTCCTTTGGAACAACCTGTAGCCTTAGCAAATAATTCTGCCATTACCGCATTTGGAGACGTTCCCAATACAAGTGGTATTCCATGATCTCTGTAAGCTGTGATATATTTATCTCCTTCGATCAAAGCACTCTTTGCACCAGAGGCACATGCTTCTTGACCAATGTACAGGTGACAGAACCCTTTAATTTTTTGCTGACCATATAACTGACCACACTTTTCTTCAAATTTTCTCACCAATTGCATGCTCTCATACCAGAACATATAGGTTTCCTTGGTGATTTTTGCAGATGCCGGAGCTTTTTTTGCCGGAGCTTTTTCTTTTACAGTAGCCATAAACTCACTTTTTTCAAAAATTTTCCACAAACTTAATTAATTAAGGTAACATACACAACGAAAATAACTTTTGTAGTTCGTTAAAGTTTATTTTTTCGCTTAGTTTGAAGTTTATTTTTTAATTTAAAGTTAACGGAATAAAAAGTTCAATCATTTCTTGTTGTACTTGATACAATTAGTTATCTTTATTGGCAACGTACTATTGTATATAATAGATTATTATGGTTTTAATATTTTGAGCATCTAATTAAACAAGAAAGATATTATGAAAATTTTTTATACACTACTATTTAGCAGTATTTGCTTGATGGCTTTGTCACAGGAAGGTAATGAAGTTAATTTTGGCTCTAGTGAAGACATACCTTTTGGTTTAGAAGGGTATATCTATTTTCCAACAAAAAAAATCCTATCGTTGCCCAAAACGTTTGATTCTGCCACTGCTTTAGGTACTATACACACTAACAAACTTGACATACCCGAAAGGGACTATGAAAAGGGTTTTCCAGGTGTATCAGAAAATACTAGTAATTTTATCATTGATTATCATGGTTTTTTTTATGTAAAAGAAGAGCAAGAAGGTCAATATGAGTTTCAACTAACCTCTGATGACGGTAGTAAATTAATTATTGATGACTCCCTTATCATTGCGCATGATAACATACACCCTTTTACAAGTAAAGCAGGAAAGATAAATTTGAAAAAGGGGATTCATAAAATGAATGTACAATACTTTCAAGGAATACCGTTTAATTTAGGCTTACAACTAAAATTTAGAACAGCTAGTGAAGATGAGTTTGTCATTTTTGACTTCAATGAATATATCCCTACGAAGATAGAACGCTCGTCTAGTGGAGACTATATAAAACTAGAAAGTAATCTTTTATTTGACTCAGATAATTCTGTATTAAAAGAAGAGTATTACCAAATACTAGAAGAAGTATATAAAAGCTATCTGAAAGAAAATGATACTAATGTATTGATTTTAGAAGGACATACTGATAATACTGGCTCTAAAGCTTACAATGATTCATTGTCTATCAAAAGAACAAAATACGTTACAGACTATCTAAGCTCACAGTTTGATATCAAAGGTAGAGTCTTAGAAATTGGCTATGGAAAGTCTAAACCTAAATACCTAAATGATAATGAAGAACATAGACATAAAAACCGACGTGTAGAAATAAAAATCATGGAAAGAGAAAGTGCGGAAAAATATTTTGAGACAATGTCTTCTGAGTATATAACAGCTAGAAAATAAAAGAAGGCTTTGCAAAACCACCTTTTGTATTTTAATTAAGCGTTGAACAAAATTTTAAAATCTTCATTTACAATTAGTAAAATGCGGTTTTAAAATTTTGAAAGCCTTGACTGAGCACAAAATCTTAATTATGCAAAGTCTTCTACAATAGATCAACAAAATTTAAATCATTTAAATGAGATGAAGTAAAAAGACGTTTTTATTATAAAAATTTTTGTTCGCTAAATTGGCTCTACTGTGTTATATTAATAAGTAAAAGCAAGCATTTTTTATTTTTTATAGTTATATTAGTTTAACATTGAACAAACTATTATCCATATCGCTCGCTTTGTTATTCTTACTGAGTAATGCAGGAATAATGTATTCCACCCATTACTGCTATGGCAGGAAAGTTAAAAGTGGATTTACACAAGATAAAAATGCGATGAATTGCTTAATGGCATACGCCTATCGCACTTCGTACGTTTCTAAGCAATACAATAGTTTTCAAAAAAAGCAGGCTTGTAAAAACGAGTATGTTTTTATGCAAACAGATGTAGCCTTTCACAAGACGCAACAGTCAGTATCATTACCATCATGTTTATTTTTCACTGCATTTGTTTCTGCTTACCATAGTCCATATTTTCTTCTGTACAATTCAGAGCCAAGCAAAGCATACAATACCCCTCCACCGATAGTCAAACCAGATTATCAAGCAGCACATCAAGTATATAGAATCTAATTAGAACACTTACCAACGATGAGTATTTTTAATTCATTTTAGCATGAATTAAACCCTAGCTCAACTTCTGATTTTTTTAATATGAAAAGTAAAACCAATGAAAAATAGACTATTGGTTTACTGCTTTACTATAGGTATAGTGTCCGTGGCTCATGCCCAAGGACCGCCAATCACAGCAGATAAACCTATTATGCTTGGCGCAAAGCGAAAAATAATCAAGACATTAACAGAAATCCGAATTACAGACCAAGGTACAATGAGTAGAATACCCTTCATGGGGCACTACTTGCCTACGTCAAACAGTCTAGTTGCTGTACATATACCTTTGACGCTATATGATGCAAATGCAGCACTTGGAGATATACAATTACTCGGAAAGTATCAGTTTTATAGAAAAGACCATACTGCTAGAACATTCCGCATAGTAGCAAAAACACTACAAACGCTACCTACTGGTCCTCAACTAGGGGTCAGAGGTATAAGTCTAGGACAGTATGAAAGTTATCAAGGGATAGTAGCTGCTTATGAAAGTACCCGATATGGTATCTCTAATGAGTTTGGCTTTAATCTCTCGCCTCAAAGTAATATGGATGAATTGAGGTATAAACTTGGCTTTGGTCTGCCTTTGATGAAACCTAGCTATCCTGTTAATATTGTAAACTTATACTTTGAGTATAACAGCATGTGGTTTGTGCAGACTAACGAGTATATGTTACTCTATGCACAAGGCATCCAATATGCCAAAGATAGATTGACCATAGAAGCAGCCATACAAGTACCATTTATCCAAGAGGTAAATAAAGCAAACCAAAGGAAGTATAGCATATTCTTGGGTACAAGGTATGTCTTCTAATAATATACGTTTAAAAAATAAAATAGCATCACTATGAAAAAGTTAAAAACAATACAAATCATCATTTTAGTACTTATAACAGGTTTATCTTTTGCAGGAGAGACCAAAGATAACTATACCATCAAGGTAGATGGTCTAGGTTGTCCATTCTGCGCCTATGGATTAGAAAAGAAATTTAAAGAATTTAAATCTATTAAAGATACCAAAATAGATATGGAGACAGGGATATTTACTTTTACCTATCCGTCAGCACAAGTATTGACCATTGCACAGGTAGAGCAGAAAGTAAAAGATGCAGGCTATACACCTGTACATACTAAAATATTGCGAGCAAATGGTAAAGTGGAAACATCAAACAAGCCAGCCATAGCGCTAGATAAGGATAAAGTTATCACTAAACAGCTCATTGTCTCTGGTAACTGCGGCATGTGTCAGGCTAGAATAGAAAAAGCAGCTTTAGATACTAAAGGAGTATCTAAGGTTCAATGGAATAACAAAACAAAAGAGCTTTCTGTCTCATTTGACCAAAGCAAAGTAAGTTTGGCGATTATAGAAAATAATATTGCTGCATCGGGACATGATACACAACATTCTAAAGCTCCAACAACGATTTATCAAAAATTGCCAGGCTGCTGTCAGTATAGAAAATAAGTTTTATTCACCTATTTAATTGTGAAATAGCCAATGTCTAATTACCCAAAACTTATAACTTATAGAATCACTCCAAAGACGTATTAATGTAAGAGATTGGAAGGCAGGATTTTATTCCACGAAAGTGGCGTACTTTAGGGTACCTCTAAAAACTATCAAAATCAAAACCTAATATGCTTTGATTCGCTTTAAACAGTGATTCTATTTTGAAAAATTGAGTTTTTAGAGATGCCCTTTAATTAATAATGAATGATGAGGAATTAATAATGGGAACTGTGGTAATTGGTAGTTTATGCCCCTCTTCTCGAAGAATGAAAAAATTAAGGCTTCACAGTGATTAATGGTTATTAAAAGGCTTTGCGTAACTAAGGTTTTGCAAAGCCTTCTATTATTTATGCGTGAGAAACTTCAAAGAATGAATGATCTTTGGCTTCTAGCACGCTATCACCCATCAAATATTCATCTACGCTTCTAGCACATTCTCTACCCTCACTTATTGCCCAAACAACTAAGGACTGTCCTCTTCTCATATCTCCAGCAGCAAAAACTTTTTTGTTGGAAGTTTTATACTTCTCATCACACTTGACATTGCCTCTTTCGTCAAGCTCAAGTTTTAGTTCTTCAAGCATCCCTGCTTTGTCAGGGTGTAGAAAACCAATTGCCAACAGGGCTAGATTACAAGGAATGACTTTCTCTGTACCTTCTATAACTTCCCAATGAGGTTTTTTTCCTGGTTGAGGATCGCTCCATCCCATATCACATACTCTTGCACCAACCAAGTTTCCATTTTCATCTCCAACAAACTCTTTGGTAAATACTGCCCACTGTCTTTGTACACCTTCTTCATGAGACGATGAGGTTCTCATTTTGAGAGGCCACAAAGGCCAAGGGGTGGACTCGGAACGGTCCAGAGGAGGCATTTCTAATAGCTCTATCTGAGTAATAGAGGTAGCACCGTGTCTGTTGGAAGTACCTACACAGTCAGAACCTGTGTCTCCACCACCTATGACAAGTACATCTTTATCTGTAGCAAAGACTTCTTCTACGCTTTCTCCTTTATGATTTTTTAGTTCTGTCTTTCCTGCAACTCTAGCGTTGTTCTGAGACAAGAAATCCATTGCAAAATATACGCCTTTTAGCTCTCTTCCCTTGATAGGCACATCTCTTGGAGTAGTAGAACCACCTGCTAAGACTACAGCATCATATTCTTCTTCTAGTTGCTTGGCAGGAATATCTTTTCCAATATTGGTATTTGTTTTGAATATAATACCCGATTTTTCCATCACGTCAACACGTCTTTGTACTACAGACTTGTCTAATTTGAAATCTGGGATACCAAATCGTAACAAACCACCTATCTCTTCTGCACGCTCAAAGACGGTTACTTCATGTCCTACTTTGTTCAACTGTGCAGCTGCTGCTAGTCCTGCTGGACCAGAACCAACAATGGCTACTTTTTTTCCTGTTCTTGTTTCTGGAATATCTGGTTGGATATATCCTAACTCATAGGCTTTCTCTACGATAGTTTTTTCTATCAGCTCGATGGCTACTGGAGGCTGGTTTATCCCTAAAACACAAGATGCTTCGCATGGTGCTGGGCAAATCCTACCTGTAAACTCTGGAAAGTTGTTAGTAGATTGCAATATATCGATGGCATCTTTCCAGTTTTCTTGATAAACGGCATCGTTGAACTCTGGAATAATATTCCCTAGAGGACAGCCATTATGACAAAAAGGAACACCACAGTCCATACATCTTGCAGACTGCTTATTGATTAACTCTTTGGAAGTAGGTTCTACAAACTCTTTATAGTCCTTTATTCTTTCCTTTGGGGCTTTATTGCCCGGTAGTTCTCTTGTATATTCTAAAAATCCTGTCGGCTTACCCATGAACTTCAGCTTCTTCTTTGTTAGACTTTTCTTTATTTACTTCTTTCAACTTTCTTTCTAGCAGTACCCTTTTGTAATCTCTAGGCATTACTTTGATAAAGTTGTTGATTTCATTCTCCCAGTTGATGAGAATGTTTTGAGCTACATCACTATCAGTATATTTGAAGTGCTTTTCTATCTGCTGTTTTAGCTCTATACTGTCGTCTTTATCTACTGGATCAAGATCAACCATTTCTTTATTGCACTTGGCAATAAAGTTTTGGTTTTTATCATAGATATAGGCGTAACCACCGCTCATACCAGCTGCGAAGTTTCTTCCTGTATCTCCAAGTACTACGACCATACCACCAGTCATATACTCACAACCATGATCTCCGATACCCTCTACTACGGTTTTGACACCTGAGTTTCTTACACAAAAACGTTCTCCTGCCAAGCCTCTGATGTAAGCATGACCAGATGTAGCACCATAAAATGCCACATTACCAGCAATCATATTTTTACTTGGATCGTAGATGGTTTCTGCATGAGGTTTTACGATGAGTTTACCTCCTGACAATCCTTTACCCAAATAATCGTTGGTTTCTCCTTCTAAAGTCAAAGTAACACCTTTGGCTAAGAATGCACCAAAACTTTGACCCGCAGAACCTTTAAAATTGAAGTTAATGGTATCTTCTGGCAAACCATTGGCTTCATATGCCTTAGAGATTTCGTTTGACAGTATAGTACCTACGGAGCGATCTGTATTGATGATTTTGAACGTTCCTCTTACGGGTACTTTACTTTCCAAAGAAGGGCGAGCTGAGTCTAGCAATTGCCAGTCTATTTGCTGCTCTATACCGTGGTCTTGTTTCTCACAATTGTAAATTCTTACGCCCTCGGCAGCTTTTTCTTTGTATAAGATTTTGCTTAAATCTAAATCTCTATACTTCCAGTTGTCAATGTCATCCCTCATTTCTAAGTGCTGCACTTGCCCTACCATCTCATCAACAGTTCTATAACCAAGGCTTGCCATGGTCTCTCTTAAGTCTTGTGCTAAAAAATGGAAGAAATTGACTACATGGTCTGGATTACCTTTAAAACGCTTTCTTAATTCTGTGTTTTGCGTGGCGATACCTACCGGACATGTATTCAAATGACATTTTCTCATCATGATACACCCTTCTACTACTAGTGCCGCTGTGGCTACTCCCCACTCTTCTGCACCAAGTAAAGTAGCAATAGCTAAATCTTTACCTGTCTTCATCTGACCATCCGCCTGTAGTACTATTCTACTTCTGAGTTTATTTCTTACAAGCGTTTGATGAGCTTCTGACAAACCAAGTTCCCAAGGTAATCCTGCGTGTCTTATTGAGCTTATAGGAGATGCTCCTGTACCACCGTCATGTCCTGCTATGAGTACTACGTCTGCATGTGCTTTGGTTACACCTGCTGCGATAGTACCTACACCAGCTTCTGATACTAGCTTCACATTTATCCTAGCTTCTCTATTGGCATTTTTCAAATCTGAAATGAGTTGTGCCAAATCTTCTATAGAGTAAATATCATGATGTGGTGGTGGCGAGATCAAACCTACACCAGGTGTAGAGTGTCTCGTTCTACCTATCCAGTCATCTACTTTGTGCCCAGGGAGTTGACCACCTTCACCAGGTTTTGCTCCTTGTGCCATTTTGATTTGAATCTCATCGGCATTGGTCAAGTAATAACTTGTTACACCAAATCTACCTGAAGCTACTTGCTTGATAGCAGAGCGTTCCCAGTCACCATTTTCTTTCTTTTTGAATCTTGCAGGGTCTTCACCTCCTTCACCACTGTTACTCTTACCACCTATTCTATTCATGGCAATAGCTAAAGTGGAGTGGGCTTCGTGAGAAATAGAACCAAAAGACATGGCTCCTGTAGCGAAGCGTTTAAAGATGCTTTCTACTGGCTCAACTTCGTTCAACGGAATGGCTTTGCCTTCTTTTATCTTTAATAGACCTCTGAGTGTAGCAGCTTTTTTACTTTGATCGTCAATTACCTTGGCGTATTTCTTATACATTTGGTAATTTTTGGTCTTAGTAGATTGCTGTAGGAAGTGAATACTTTCTGGGTTGAATAAGTGATATTCACCTCTTCTCTTCCACTGATAGACACCTCCTACTTCCAGACGATCACTTTTCTTAGTACTTTTTGGGAAGGCTAATTCATGCTTGATTAATGCTTCTTTTGCAATACCATCAAAAGTAAGACCTCCAACTCTTGATACTGTACCTGCAAAGCATACATCTATTACTGAGTTTTCGATACCTAAGGCTTCAAATATTTGTGCACCATGGTATGACTGGATGGTAGAGATTCCCATTTTAGAGAAAATCTTCAACATACCAGCAGATATACCTTTGATAAAGTTTTTTCTCAGTTGTGGATAAGACCACTCTGATTCGTCTATCAATTTAGTTCGTAGCAATCCTTTGATTGTCTCAAATGCCAAATATGGATTGACTGCATGTGCACCATAACCTACTAGTGTAGCTACATGGTGTGTTTCTCTTACATCACCTGACTCTACTACTATGCTTGTATAGTTTCTCACGCCTGCCTTTATGAGCGCATGGTGTACAGCACCTGTAGCAAGTAAAGATGGCATAGCTGCATTGTTTGCATCAACATTTCTATCAGATAGAATTAGAATAGATGCTCCTTCTTTAGCTGCTTTTACTGCTTTTTCTTGTAGTAAGGCGATAGCTTTTTCTAAATCGCCATCATTACCAGCTGCATCAAACAAGGTATCTATGGTAGTACTCTTGAAAGTATCTGTCTGTAATGATTTTATTTTAGCAAGATCGTCATTACTTAATAGAGGATTGTCCAAGTGTATTTTCTCACAATCATTCGCTTGTGGTACTAACAGGTTGTTTGACCTACCTAAATTAGTATAAAGCGACATCACCATTTTTTCCCTAATAGGATCAATTGGCGGGTTGGTTACTTGGGCAAAAAGTTGCTTAAAATAATGTGATAAATGTTGTGTATGATCTGAAAGTATAGGTAGCGGTGAGTCTATACCCATAGAGCCTAAAGGTTCTTTCCCTTGGACAGAAAGTTGAGAGATGACAACTTTTAAGTCTTCTGAAGTATATCCAAATGCTTGTTGTCTGTTCAGAAGGGTTTCATCATCAAGGTCAGATGGTCTTTCTGTAGCATCAGGGAAGTCAGATAATTTTTTTCTACCTTTCTCTAGCCATTCTGCATAAGGATTGATGTTACAAACTTCTTCTTTAACTTCATCATCACTAATGATTTTACCTTTCTCTAGGTCGGCAACAAAGATTTTCCCAGGCTGTAATCTACCTCTAAGTACTACTTCGCTAGGATCAGTTTCCAACACACCGGCCTCTGAGGCCATAATAAGTTTGTCGTCTTTGGTAACGCAATATCTTGAAGGTCTCAGTCCGTTTCTATCTAATGTAGCCCCTACTACCTTACCGTCGGTAAAGGAAATAGAAGCAGGACCATCCCAAGGCTCCATGATATGAGAGAAATACTCATAAAATGCTCTTTTGTGAGGTTCCATATCAGGATTACTTTGCCATGCTTCTGGTACAAGCATCATCATTACTTGTGGTAAAGAATAGCCACTCATAACCAAAAGCTCTACAGCATTGTCCAAGTTTGCAGAGTCTGATTGAGAATGATCACAGATAGGCATTATCATTTCAAGCTCTTCTTTAGTAAACTTAGATGATTCCATTAAGGCTTCTCTAGCCTTCATCCAGTTTACATTTCCTCTTACGGTATTGATTTCACCATTGTGAGCAATGTATCGGAATGGTTGAGCAAGTTTCCACTTAGGGAATGTGTTCGTAGAAAACCTTGAGTGTACTACTGCAATAGCAGACTTTACTCTTTCGTCCTGTAAATCTGGGAAATAAGGTCTTACTTGGAAAGTAGTCAGCTGTCCCTTATAACATATCGTTTTGTAAGAGCATGTTGCTACGTAAAATTGATCTTCTGTATTTTCTATGCTTTGGTGTATGGTGTGTGTAGCGTAGTTTCTGAAGATATATAATTTTCTTTCAAAAGATTCAGCATCGATTGCGTCTGGACGTTGAATAAACAACTGAATCATTTTGGGTTCTACAGCTTTAGAAGAAGGACCTATGTCAGCAGTATGTGGGCTGACAGTTAATTCTCTTGTACCTATAAGGGTAAGGCCTATTTTTTCTAAGGCTTTGGTTACTTCTTTCTCACATTTGGCTCTTTGTGACTCATCCGATGGAAAAAATACTTGTGCTACACCGTATTCGTCATACTCAGGAAGTTGAAAACCGAGTTTTGAACATTCCTCTTGAAAGAAAACATGTGGTTTTTGAATAAGGATACCCGCACCGTCTCCAGTATTGGACTCACAGCCACAAGCACCTCTATGCTCCATTCGCACTAGCATTTTCAAAGCATCTTCTACAATATCATGTGAACGCTTATTTTTGAGGTTGGCAACAAAACCAATTCCACACGCATCATGCTCAAACTGCGGATCATAAAGTCCTTTTTCTTCAAATCTTGCCATAAATGAATTTTTAGATTTCGCTCTTATTGTAAACAGCGATTATGGGTGTGCTGTTCAATAGCCAAAAAAATAAATTAAGTGGATTAAAATCATTTTTTTTTGGGATCACAAAAGTATTGAAAAAATGACTAACAATGAAACTTCTTATTATAAAAAGAAAATCAGTACCTATGAATAATCCAACTTTATATTAAAAAGTGTAAATTTTGAACTTTAAATACAACTATTCTATTAAAAATTGACTAAATCATTATACAAAAAACCTGTATAGCAGAAGCAAAAAAACTAAGGTAAGTATAGCTCTCGACATACAATGAGAGTAAAAGCGTTAAAATATAGATTCGTCATTTTTAGTAATGAGCCTCGATGCGATGAGAAATTCACACAATAAAAATATTTATTGTGTGAATTTCTCTATAAGCGCAAGGAATGCCTTAGGCTGTTCCGCGTGTAACCAGTGTCCTGCATTATCTACTGTTTCTAATGTACTTTTTGGGAAGTGCTTTAACAGAAACTCTTTATCTACATCTAAAATATAGTCAGAATGAGAGCCTCTAATAAATAAGGTAGGTATAGTAGTATTTTCATCTTCTGATAATGACTCTCCTACGTTTTCAATATTATGATCTATAACATCCAAATTCATTCTCCATTCCATACAAGTCTCTTCGCGTACTAAATTTTTAATTAAAAACTGCCTTACAGGAAGTTCAGGTATGTATTTTTGAAGTATTTCATCAGCTTGCTTTCTACTTGAAACTCTTTGCTTTGCTACGCTTTGCAAGCCTTCAATGATAGTTTTGTGATGAACGGGGTAATATTTAGGGCTAATATCTACAACAATGAGCTTTTGAAGAAGGTCTGGATATGTACATGCAAACTTCATAGCCGTCTTACCACCCATAGAGTGCCCAATAATGATAGGTTTATCTATGTTATGGTTTGAAATAAACCCTTTTAGATCTCGCGCCATGACCTGATAGTTCCATAACGAATCATGTAAAGACTTTCCATGATTTCTTTGATCTATCAAAAACACAGTAAACCTTCTACTCAGCTGTTTGCCTAATGAAGTCCAATTATCTGCACTTCCAAACAAACCATGAAGTATTATAAGTTTTTGCGAGTGATCGCCATATTTTTCGTAATGCAAGTTCATATAAATAATCTATTTACTTGCAAAAGTAATTACTTTAGCTTGAAATTTAATAGTTCATTTGGTTGTACTTCTAAAGTTTTAATTAGTAAAAACACTTTGTCGAGGGTTATATTAGCTATACCTCTTTCTATTCTAGAAAGAACGGAAACATCCATAGTAGTTCCGCTATCATGATCAATAACCATTTTTGCACACAAGTCCATCTGAGTAAGTTTTTTCTTTTTTCTTATATCTCTTACTCTGTTACCAAACGCAATATGATTGTATGACTTAGCTACCTCTTTATATGACCTAGTTGAAAGATTCATTTTCTAAATAACAAAAGTATAGTTCCGGAAAAGATATTTAACAAAAAACATTAGTCCTACTTTACGAAGTCAAAATTAAAGTTACTTTTTTATGCGTTAGGGATAGAAGCGGCATCCTTTTTTGACCCTTAAAGGGCAAAAAAGATACAGCGGATAGCCCGCCCCGTAGGGAAACGCCCTAACTTCGTAAAGTAGAATTAGTTGAAGCTATATAGACACTGTCCTTTGTTCTTAAAGCATGCCTAAAGCTTATTTACTCACTTAAAAAATTGTTTTTTGTTTGCTCTTTGTCCAATTTTAATTTCGTAGTTATTACTATGCAAGGAAAATTAGGCTTCAATCAAGCAACCTAGATTTTTCTTTTTTAACATAAAAGTTTAAATCACTTCTTGATCTGAAATAAAATCACTCGTTTTCAACCAACAATTATTTTTGTCTGGCTACTTACTCCTAAGTATAAAGACTCAAAAGTGACTTTAGCTTTACAAAAAAAGTCTAGTTTTCAGAATGAAACGAAAAAGTAAACATAGTGGCTATTTTAAAGTCAGAAAACTTAGCAATAACAAAAAATTAGGTTACACAAAGTTTGCTCATTAGCTGTGCTAGGAAAATTAACATTTTACAAATGAAAATCTTATGTTCTAAAAAGAGTAAACAGTTCGCTAGGCGTAACGTTTAGAGCTTTTGAAATAGCAAATAATTTTTCTAATGTAATATTTGAGACTCCTCTTTCAATTTTTGAAAGTACAGCCAAATCCATAGTTGTCCCTTTATCATCAACGACAATCATTTTTGCCAAATCTGATTGTGTCATAGATTTAGATTTTCTTATCTCCTTGATTCTTTGACCTAAAGACACATGATTATCGGATTTTGGAATGTTCTTAAATGACCTCTTCTGATTATCCATTGCTCAAATTAGAAAAAGTTTGGGAGAATAGTTATTGACACATGTGTTTGGTTACCACACTTTTATCTAATTTTAATTAATTAAAGTGTTTTAATACAAGTAAGGGATGCATTTTTAATATAAAAAAATATGATTTATGATACTTTTAATTTCCTTTTGTAAAGTTGAATGGTATTTTCTAAGCCCAAGTATAAAGCGTCAGAAATCAAAGCATGACCTATTGATACTTCTGCAAGTGTAGGGATCTTCGAACATAAGTATTCAAGATTGGTCAAATCAAGGTCGTGCCCTGCATTGATACCCATATCTAAAGTATCTGCCATTTTCGCAGCCTTTATATATGGAGCGACAGCAGAAAGTTTATCATTTAAATATTCATTCGCGTACGAGCCTGTATAAAACTCTATTCTATCCGCACCAACGTTTTTTGCCCCTAAGACATCATTTTCATTGGGAAATACAAAAACAGAAACTCTTCCTGCATATTTTTTTAGCTCTGAAATTATATGAGTTAAAAATTCATTGTGTTTTACAGTATCCCAACCAGCATTTGACGTAAGTACATTGGGTGGGTCTGGTACAAGCGTAGCTTGCGCAGGTTTTAGCTCTTTTATTATTTTTAGGTATCGTTCGTCTGGATAGCCTTCAATATTAAATTCTGTCCTTACTACTTTGCTCAAGTCATAAACATCTTGTGTAGTGATATGTCTTTGGTCTGGACGAGGATGTACAGTAATTCCATCGGCACCGAAACTTTCACAGTCTCTAGCTACTTGCAATACATTTGGTACAGCTCCTCCTCTTGAATTTCTAAGAACAGCTATTTTATTGATATTTACACTTAATTTCGTCAAAGTAATAATTTTTTAAAATTATTGTTGGTTCTGCTTCACAAAGTTAGAATGTTTCCACCAATCCTCCCACTCAAACTGGGCAGACTGCGGGGACAGTACATAATTTCTATCCCTTAGTAGTCATCCAAAAATATTTACAAATTAAAATTATTTTTGTGAGACATAACTCAACTACAAGTAGTCGTCCAAAAATACTTATGATAAAAAACGGCTATTTTAATTCATCTCAT
>WTJX01000593.1 GCA_011524675.1 Cytophagales bacterium | reverse complement strand
CGCGTAGTATAATCTACGGTCGCCATACCGTCAGCATTTCCATTTTCTGGATTGATCACGTGGGAGAAGTTACGCATTGTTACCACCGTCTCACCGTGGTCTGTGATGGCCCAATTATAACTTTTGTCATGTGTTTGTCTTCCAAACTCATCTATGAATACATAATTACTCCCTCTGGTGATGACCACACTAGCAGTTCTAGTCTTAGTATCAAAAGGATAGGCAATAATATATTGAGGAGCAATAAGTACACGACCAAAACCATCATGATACCCAAATAGTCCGTTGTCAGCTAAAAATACGACAGGTAGTTTTTCTTTTTTCTTGAATAGATTCATGGTATATAACAGTTAGAAGTGAAGAAAACCAACGTGCGGTAGGGCACGTTAACTTTACTGAAAATTGAATTAATTGTAGAAGGGATGTTATAGTGTTAATGTCATCGACAAATAGTACATCAGTAAAACACGGGGGGAGTGTTTTGCCTTCTTGTTATACTTTACGGAAAGAAAAAAGAAATGGCTGTTTTTTCAAATAAAAACAGGTATATATATGCGAAAAAGCAAGTTTGTAAGCCGGATTCTGTACTACCGAGGTAGTTCTTGTCATTTATCTAGTTATGCTATCACTAGCATACTCTTACAATCTACCCACTTTGCCTGCTATATGGCATACTGGCGAGCAACCAGTGGCGTGAACCAGCAAAGCTTATTTGATTTTTCAATCCATGAGGTTTATCCAGCTACTCAGATTGCTCCAAGTACTGGTAGGCTCTTACCCTACCTTTTCACCCTTACCTTCCCAAAAGAAGGCGGTAATTTTCTGCGACACTATCTGTAGTTTGTTACAACCCCTTCCCGTTAGGAAGCATGGTGCTCTGTATTGCCCGGACTTTCCTCCCCATGTGCTGCATGAGGCGACAAGACAACTTGCTTAGTCCAAAGGTCGATCTATTTGTGCAAACTAACAAAAAAAATAGCGCTTAATCTTCCATGATTACATAGGCGATAGCGTATTCTGTTTCATGGGACAAGCTTAGGTGTATGCGCTGAACTCCCATATTCTCGGCATATGTTTTGGTGACGCCAGTCAAGGCTACTTGCGGTTTGCCGGTAGGATCGTTGATAATATTGATATCCGTAAAGGCTACTCCCTTGGCATAGCCCGTACCCAATGCTTTCATTACTGCCTCCTTGGCAGCGTAACGTACTGCCAAACTCGCTAGCTTTCCTTTGTGCTTAGCTTCACAATGCGACAGCTCGTGAGATGTATATATTTTTTTGAGAAAAGAATCTTTTTGGATCAAGCTTTCAAACCTGCCAATCGCTACTATGTCTGTACCTATGCCTAAGATCATGTTTTTTACGTTTTACGTTCTAAGTTATACGTTTTAGGTCTCTAAGCCTGAAAGAAGTTCAACCTTCAACCTTTCAGACACTCATAAACTATTAATTACTAATTCTACTTTACGAAGTTAAAACTAAAGTTGATTTTTTATGCGTTAGGGATAGAAGCGGCATCCTTTTTTGCCCCTCAAAGGGCAAAAAAGATATAGCGGATAGCCCGACCCGAAGGGAAACGCCCTAACTTCGTAAAGTAGAACTAATTACTGTGAAAACCCATCACTCAAAACTAATCATTAATCTCTAACCACTATCATTCCTTCATTTTTTCATTGTTTTAATTTTTTCATTTATCTCTGGTAAAGCGACAAATAACCAAGTTCCCTACCTCCATTATTCATTTTTAATTCTTCATTAAAAGAATGCCACTTTCGTGGAATAAAATACAGCTCTTTTGAGTATCTAGTAGTTAGTATCTGGTATCTAGTACAAATGAGTCCATAGTCGATGGTAGATAGTCAATGAGTTTTTAGTTAGCTATTGTTTTTTGCACCCATAACCTATAACTCATCACTCATAACCCATAACTCAATTAAACACTAATCATTAATCTCTAATCACTATCCTCCTTCATTTTTTCATTTGTACAAAGCTCTACTCTTCCAATCCCTACAGCATCCCTTTATTAATTCTTCATTATACATTATTAATTAGAGAAAGCCACTTTCGTGGAATAAAATCATGTGCCAAGGGCTCTATATTCTTATGTCTTCTTAAAATCTAACCATCTTATGATCTCAAAATCTTACATATCTTTTGTTTTTTCGTTATATATCTTAGCTTTGTCTTGATAAAAATTGTATAAAAATGATAAAAGAGCTATGTAATCGTTATTTGTTCTTTCCGGGCATAGTAGAAGGGACAAGCCTAGAAGAGCAAGGACATATCAAAACCATCAATGAGCAGTCACTTTTTTCTTTTCTCTTTGCAGTACTCTTTTCCTTCATCTGCTACCTTGTAGGAGGAGCAGAGGTATTGGCAAAACTCACCCTTTTAGTCTCCTTTGGCTACCTGATCCCCATCTTTCTCAATCATAAGCAGCACTACGTAGTCGCTATTTTTTTACTTAATAGCTGGACGCACATTGTGGTTTTAGTAGGCTCTACTATTGTGGGGTTTTCTACCATGGGACATTTTGTGGTTATTCTTGCTTCTATGACCATAAAAATGGATTACCAAAACAGAAAAACATCTTTGATTCGCTGGAACTATGCCCTAAGCTATGCCGTTATCCTCTTTATTATTCTCAACGACCTGTTTCAGCTTATCCCTCCACGCAATCCCATTGCCTCAGAAAGGTATGTGCAATACATCATTTTCTTTATTGTAGTTATAGTAGCACAAAAAACATTAGGTATTTATCATGTGAATACTGAAGAAGTAAGCAAAGCTAGAAAAAAACAAGCCGAAGCAGAGCGTTCCAATGAGCAGAAAAGTAATTATTTGGCTTCGGTATCACACGAGATCAGAACGCCCCTCCATGCCTTGATGGGCTTTAGTCAGCTCTTAAAAGACACCAAAAGTATAGATAAAAAAGAGCATTACCAGTCCATCATGCAAAAGAAGTCGCAAGAGTTGCTCTCACTGGTCAATGACATCATGGATACTGCCAAAATAGAAGCTCATGAAATAATACTACGCGAGAGCGAGTTTAGTTTAAAAGCCTTATTCGATGAATTATTAGAAGAGTACCATGTAATGAATAAAAAAGAGGGAGAGGTAAGCTTCCATTATCAATTAGAAAAAGAAATACAGTTGACTGCCGATCCATTACGTTTGAAGCAGGTGTTTCGTAATCTCCTCAATAACGCACTCAAATACACGCATGAAGGAAGCATTACATTTGGGCTAGAAAAAATCGAAGACGGAAGTTGTTTCTTTTTTGTTCGAGATACAGGCGTGGGTATTCCCAAAGAAAAGATCGCAACCATATTTGAGCTTTATCAGCAACATAATGCACAGCGCGGTGAAGCTTTTGAAGGTTTTCAGTCTCAAGGCTTGGGATTATACATCATAAAGCACTTGGTAGAGTGCATGGGAGGAACTTTATGCGTAGATTCGCAAGAAGGAGTAGGTGCTACATTTGGGTTTAGCATTGCCTATACCGCACTCGAAGAGCAAGATACTATAGCCAAAGCAACAGAAGATAAAGTAAGTATGACAGAGAATAGTAATAAAGAGAAGGCAAGCGTTGCTAGTTTGAAGGGGAAGACAGTATTGCTCGTAGAAGACGACGAAGTAAGCGCAGAGCTGATAAACATCTACTTAGAAGATACAGGTGTACAACTGCTCAACGCAAGCACTAGGGACGAAGCTTTTAGCCTACTTGCCGAAAACCCAAAAATAGATATTGTCTTTACAGATATGGTATTGTTCAATGCTTCGGGAGAGGAAGTACTCCAAAAAGTACAACAGATGGAAAAAAAGATCCCTGTGATCGCACAGACAGGACTAGGGACTACAGAAGACAGAGAAAAAGCTCTTAAACAAGGCTTCAAAGAATACTTGATTAAGCCAATAAACCAAAAACAGCTCGTAGATGCACTCGAAAAGCATATTTATACAGGCGAAATAATGTGATAAAGCATAGCTCTTTCCTTTCTTTTCTATGAATTCATATGGTTATTTGTTTCTTTAATTATTTAGATAAAGATGGATCATTTACAAAAGAGAGAAATCTTAGCAAATAGGGAGTTGTTGGCTAAGAATCTGTTACGTTTTTTTTTCAACTAAAGACAGTTTATTGTCTCGTTATGATGAACTAGAAGACTGGATTTCAAAACGTACAAAGGCGAGTTTATGGTCTTTTGGCTTGTTAGATGAAAATAAAAACAGTCAAAATTTTTCAGAAGCAAAAGTCTTACACAGTAATGGTAAAAGTTATGAAGGAGTTAATTTTACTGCGGTAGATTATTTAGGCTTAAGCCATCACCCAGAAATGATTCATATGGCTACTGACGCGATGTATCGTTATCAATCAACGCATAGTAAGTCATCAGGTCCTTTGATGGGAAATACCAAGGAGTCAGAAAAACTACAAACAGATTTAGCAGACTTTCTAGGTATAGCAAATGTTTTTTTATGTCCTACAGGATGGGCAGCGGGTTTTGTAGGGATCACAGGTGTTATTCGTAAGAGTGATTATGTGTTAATGGATGAGTTGGCACATCAATGCTTGCAACAAGGAGCTAATGCAGCTACAAATAATGTATTAAAGTTTAGACACCTAGACAATGAACATCTTAGAGAGCAACTACAAAAGATTAAGGCAAAAGATAAAAAAGCAAGTGTCTTAGTCATTACAGAAGGTCTGTATTCTATGGATGGTGATTATACAGATTTCAAGACCTTTGTTTCTATCTGCAAAGAATACGACGCCTTTACA
>WTJX01000121.1 GCA_011524675.1 Cytophagales bacterium | reverse complement strand
GTCTTCGTCTGTGCCTTCATCAAAAAAATAGCCCATAGATGAATTGGCAAGCCTGTATGCCGTACCTTCGTAATGAATTTTTCTTGGAGGTTTTTGTTCAGTAATAAGGGTATCTAATAAGTCTATATCTATCTTGCTGATCTTCACCTTTTTACTCCATTCTAGTTCTATTTCGTCATCATCTTCTAGACTTAAGTAACGGGTATCTACCCCATTGCTTACTTTGAACTCTCTGGAGAAATGTTCATTGCCCCAATCGTAACGATATACGGCTTTGACCTCCCAAGTAGAAAGATCATATTCAAACACAAAACCAACATTCAAGTCGGTTACTTGAATGTTGGTTGCATCATAAGAAGGCTCTTCTTCCTTCTTAAAAAAATCAAAGATTCCCATATTATGATTGGTTAAGTTTAGCTTTCAAGGCTTCTAAAGCAGAGGAAGAAGCAGGTGTACTTCCGCCTAAAGCTTTGTCTATCTCACTATCTATGCTAGTAGGTTGCCCAGCGATATCTGCATATGCTTCTGACATAGCCTCTTGTTGCTCTACTTTTTCTTTCATGCGCTCTAGCATGGTCACCGTGCTAGAACTATCAATACCACTCAACTGCTTATTGATTTTTTGTGTAGCGGCACTGACTCTTGCTCTTGCCTTCAATGTTCTTAGTTCGTTTTCACAACTAGAGATAGAACTTCTGAGCCTAGAGATACCTTCGTTTAAGTTTGCAACATTTTGATCAAATTTATCTACTTCAGTTTTTGCCCTAGCCGCGTCTTTCATAGCTTGCTCTTTTAGCTGCAATGCCTCAGTAGCTAGACGATCAGCTTCTTCTACTGCTATGCCACCAGACTCCGCTTTTTTTAGGAGTAATATTGCCTTTTGTTCGTAGTTGTTTGCTTTTTCTGTAGCGGTAGATAAATCTCTTTTACTTCTGATGGCAAGAGCTTTTACTTCTGCCAAGCCCTTTAGACTAGCGTCTAAGTCTTTTTTTAAGTCTTTGATCCCCTGCTCAGTCATTTTGATAGGGTCTTCTAGCTTATCTACAATAGCGTTTGCTTCCGATTTCCCTAAGGTTACTAATCTCTTAAATAATCCCATAATACTGTTCGTTTAGTTTTTTGATAAGGTTAATATATCGTCCATATACTCAGACAATAATAATTGTAATGAATTTAGGCTAGCTTCAAGTTCGTTTAAGTCTAAATTTTCTAGTTGTAAAGTGTCCCTAAAAAGTACCTTCTTCCCTTCCTCATCCAACACAAAAGCACCATGTACTAAGTTTCTGTTTTCGATCAACAACCACTTATACAAATCTTCCTTGGGTTGATTGATCTCGAAGATCAAACTTTCAATGATTAATATTTGATCCTCACAATCAACAATCACGTTTTTAAGTCCATCCTCTTCTTTTTCAACAAGGAACAATTCTTCTTCAATATCCTCAAGCTCTATCCCATAGTTGAGGTCTATCAAGTAACTTTTTACTTTTTCAAAATTTTGGCTCATATCACAAATTTAAGACAATGATTAAAACTAGTTATTTTTATAAAAAATAAAGACTATTTTTTACTTTTTTCTTGAAAAAAATAATACATATGAGGAAGATATATCCTTTATGTATTAACATTCATCAAACATATACGATAGCAATAGTCATTTGTAATTGAAAGTTTCACCTTTTTTTAAGGCTACCACCGGCTTATCATTTTTTTTGAGAATACTTATCTCTTGAATCTAAGTCTTGAAAAGTAGCTGTTTTTGTAGTATTGTTGCATAAACTTCAATAGAGCCATATGAATTCTTATTCTGTTGATATAAATGCTGACCTTGGTGAAGGCATAGGAAATGAAGAAGCCCTACTACCTTATCTCTCTTCTTGCAATATTGCCTGTGGCTATCATGCAGGAAGTACACAAGAGATGAACGAGGTAGTAGATTTGGCTATTCTCCATCAAGTGAGCATAGGGGCTCATCCTTCTTATCCCGACAAAGCTAATTTTGGTAGGCTGCCCATGGAGTTAAGCGACCAAGAGCTAGTAGAAGTAATAAGTGATCAGCTATATAGCCTTTTGAATATAACAAAGCAAAAGAATACAAAGCTATGCTATGTAAAACCACATGGTGCCTTATATCACAAAACTTCAACAGACCCACATACAGCAGAGCTACTCATTCGCACTATGCAAAGAATTGATCCTACATTATATCTATTAGGGTTTGCCGGTTCAGAAATGCAAAAGTCAGCCCATCGTCTCAACTGTCCTTTTGCCGCAGAAGCTTTTGCAGACAGAGCTTACCAAAGCAATGGACTTTTACTTAGTCGCTCTGAGCCTAATGCTGTACATCATACCGTAGAAAAGGTATGGCAGCAAGTGCATGCACTTATCACAGAAAAAAAACTTGTACAAAAAGAAATAGAAATCCCTATACAAGCAGAAAGCATTTGTTTTCATGGTGACACGCCAGAGTCTATCGTATTGCTAAAAGAAACGTATCGCATGCTTCAAGAGTGTCAGGTCAACATAAAGCCCTTTTGCTCATGAATATTACACCTTATGGTCAAGCTTGTGTTTTACTACAACTTACACAAGAAATAACCAACGAGACACACGATCGCGTTCATAAAATATATTTAGCCCTTACTTCATTAGCACATAAAGGAATTACCTCGGTTATTCCATCCTATTGTTCACTTGCCATCAAATATGATGTATCTTCCATAAGCTATACTGCTTTAAAAGAGCTCCTTAAATCCTTAGAATATGAAACGATAACGTTACCTCTAAAGCAAGAACATATCATTCCGGTATGTTATCACGAAAGTTTAGCGCTAGACAGAGATCATGTTTGTCAGCATACGTTACTCAGTCCAGAAGAAATTATTGCCCTGCATACCGCCCCTAGCTACCCAATCTATGCTATTGGCTTTGTACCAGGCTTTTTCTATTTGGGAGGATTAGCCCCCCAACTACATATTCCAAGGAAAGAAGTTCCCAGACTAAAAGTACCTAAAGGATCGGTAGGAATAGCCGCAAAGCAAACGGGGGTCTATCCTTTGGCTACACCTGGTGGATGGCAAGTGATAGGACGTACACCCATTAGCTTATTCGACCCCAAACAGCCAGATAAGTACCGAATAGGAGATACTATTCGCTTCAAAGCGATTGATTTGTCAACCTATAAGAAGCACGTAGGAGGATTAGAGATTAGAGATTAAAGAGAGGTGTAGTATAGTTTGCTTATGTATGCCTTTATTAGAAAAGAATGAAGAAATTAAAAAATTAAAGTAATGAAGGAGTTCAAAACAGTAATTAGTGATTAGAGGTTAACGATTAATGTTAGATAAACTTTGGACTTAGTACTAACGACTTAGTACTAAGAGAGGGCGGAAGCGTTAAGAAAATAGACCTTAGTCTATTTTAAGCGACAAGCAAGTATGTGGGGAAGCAAGATTAAAGAGTAAAGAGTTGAAGGTGCAAGGTTGAACGTAGGAGAAATGTGATGAAGAATGTGTAGTCATTAGTATAGAGTACTTTATACCAAGTACAAAGTACAACGAAAAAAGGACAAAAGGTCTTGTATGTCGCAAGGCGCAAAACTCTTTTATATAGCGTGCAACGAAAAAAATGACGTATAGACCTAAAGACTTACAGGCGTAGGGACGTTAAAGGCGCAAAGCTTTTTCAACTTGAACACTCAAAATCAGCAGGTTAAAGGTTGAACGTTAAAAGTTGAAGGTTGAGTCTAACACACAAGGCAATGCTTATAACGTAAAACTTAAAACGTAAAACGTATTTAAACTCATGAAACTCATTATTCAAAAGGCAGGTTTGTTTACAACAGTACAAGATCAAGGAAGGTTTGGTTATGAGGCTTATGCAGTGCCAGTATCAGGAGTAATGGATAAAAAAGCGGCACGTCGTGCTAATCTTTTATTAGGAAATGATGAAAATCAAGCCGTTATAGAAATGACGCTCATCGGACCAGAGATAATGTTTACGGCAAAGGCTCAATTTTGTATCACTGGAGGTAATTTATCACCAAAGCTTAATAACACCCCTATACAAAATGAAAAGGTGATACATGCTTCTGCTCATGATGTATTGTCTTTTGGGGCTGCAATAGAAGGATGCAGAGCTTACCTAGCAATAGCTGGTGAGCTACTCGTGCCTCAGGTGATGGCAAGTAAGTCCACCTACACTTATGGTGGATTTGGTGGTTATAAGGGAAGGATACTAGAAAATGGAGATGAAATAAGGCTACATACCGTCATAAGAGAAGAAAGAAAGTACTTTGAATACCTTTCGCATGAAGAGCACCAAAGCAGCATTAGGCTAATCAAAGGACCAGAGTTTGAATTGTTTTCAAAGGAAGACCAAATAAAGCTTGTCAGCAAGCTTTATCGTTTGTCCTCTTCATCCAATAGGATGGGGTTACGGCTTGAAGGAGAATGCTTACCTTCTGTACAACAGACATCTATTATTTCCTCTCCTCTCATTCCAGGAACAATACAAGTTCCCCCTTCGGGCATGCCTATCATTGCCATGTACGATAGTGGTACTATGGGAGGCTACCCAAGGATAGCCGTTGTTTGCGAAGAAGATATGAACTTACTAGCACAGGGAAAACCACATGACACATTTCGATTTTCTTGGTATTGAAGGGCTGATGAAATAGTACTACCCCTATTAATTTTTTCATCCCTCTCCCGTAAAGGCAAAAACTACACATCACCCTAACTCTCCGCGCTTACTGGCTCTTCTCTAAAAATAGACTAAGATCTATTTTCTTAACGC
>WTJX01000412.1 GCA_011524675.1 Cytophagales bacterium | reverse complement strand
GTATAGGGAAATCTACTATTTCTGGGTTTGAATTAGTATCTACTAATGCAAAAACTGGAATATTAAGATTTTTTGCTTCAGCAATAGCGATATGCTCTTTCTTAACATCAACAACAAAGATTGCTGCAGGTAATCTTGTAAGATCAGAGATTCCACCAAGCACTTTATTCATCTTGTCTTTATCTCTCGTAAGCATTAGACGCTCTCTCTTCGCCATGTTGAGGTAAGCTTCAGACTTCATCATCTTCTCCATAGAAGACATTTTCTTCAACGACTTTCTTACCGTAGCGAAGTTAGTCATCATACCACCTAACCATCTTTCAGTAACGTATGGCATGTTTAGACGCTTAGCTTCTTCTTCTATAACGATCTTAGCTTGCTTCTTTGTTGCAACAAACAATACTTTTCTTCCGCTTTTAACAATGTTTTTCAACGCTGCCTTTGCAGTTTCAAGATTGGCTTGTGTTTTATTGAGGTCAATGATATGAATACCATTTTTCTCCATAAAGATGTATGGAGCCATTCTTGGGTCCCACTTACTTGTTAAATGACCAAAGTGTACACCTGCGTCAAGTAATTCTTTTTGTAATTTGTTATCACTCATGATTGAGAAAATATTAACGTTTACTGAACTGGAATCTTCTTCTTGCTTTTCTTCTACCGTATTTCTTACGCTCAACCATTCTAGGGTCTCTAGTAAGATAACCTTCCGGCTTCAATACAGCTCTGTTTTCTTGATCTATCTCACACAATGCTCTAGAGATAGCCAAACGTACAGCTTCTGACTGTCCCGTTACACCACCACCTTTCACATTTACCAAGATGTCATATTTGTCAATGCTTTCTACTAACTCAAGAGGATGAGTAAGCGTGCTCTGCATTACTGAGGTAGGAAAATATTCTTTGTAATCTTTTTTGTTAACGGTAATTTGACCGCTACCTTCTTTGACGTAGATTCTAGCTACGGAAGTCTTTCTTCTACCAATTGTGTTTATCAACTCCATATTCTAATTAGAATTTTAATTCTTTAGGTTTTTGAGCTTCGTGAGTATGCTCTGGTCCAACATGTACATGCAAGTTGGTGTATAATTTTCTACCTAATCTATTCTTAGGCAACATACCTTTTACAGCATTTTCCAATATTTTCTCTGGCTTTTTTTCTAAAAGCAAAGCTGGAGTAGCAGATCTTTGACCACCAGGATAACCTGTGTGTCTTAAATATTGCTTGTCAGTTAACTTCTTTCCTGTCAAACGAACTTTCTCTGCATTGATTACTACCACATTATCACCACAATCTACGTGCGGTGTAAAGTTTGGCTTATGCTTTCCTCTCAATACTCTAGCAATATTACTTGCTAATCTACCTAATACTTGACCTTCGGCATCTACTACTACCCAGTCTTTATTAACTGTCTTATTGTTCGCCGATAATGTTTTATAACTTAATATGCTCAAAACCTCGATTTTAAATGGTTTTCTGACTCTCCCGTAAAATTGGGACACAAAGATAGAAGTATAGTTTTTAAAATACAAAATACCTCATGCTTTTTTTATTTTCAACACTTCTTTTTCTGTAAGCATTTAGTAAATCACCTCTGCATCCTCTCCTGAGCTTTTTGTTTGGAGTCTCTATTCAGTAGCTAGTAGTGTCAAGAAAGTTATTAATTAAATTAGTATCTAAAGAAAACGCTGAACGTTAAAAGATTCTAGCTTACAAGAATAAATGTGATAGCGAACAACATAAAACGTAAAACACAGAACTTACAACTAGTAAACACACATTAAAAAAAACACTCCTTACAGCGTACTCAAGTCAGTAAAAACGAATTTACCTTTACAAAACCAATAAGTTTCATTGTAAAGCACTACCTTTGCGGCGATTTCAAAAAAACTAGACCTGATGAATCGCTTTTTTCAAAATTTTAGTTCCAATCCTAAAGACGACACCCTAGCGGGAATGACCGTTTCTTTGGCAATGATCCCTGAAGTGGTCGCTTTTGCCTTTGTTGCAAAAATCAACCCTATCGTTGCGCTTACGGGCGCATTTATTATAGGTCTCATTACTGCCGTACTTGGTGGAAGACCGGGGCTTATCTCTGGAGCAGCAGGTGCTGTTGCCGTCATCTTTGTAGATATGATTCAGAAAGGACACCTTAGAGGTCAAGCCTTAGATACTCCTATCCAGAACCTTGGATTTTATTACCTCTTTGCAGCAGTCATCTTAATGGGAGTCATTCAGATCATAGCAGGTACTTTCAAGCTAGGTAAATTTGTGCGTCTTATCCCCTACCCTGTGATGCTCGGTTTTGTCAATGGGCTAGCAGTAGTCATCGGTTGGGCACAAATAAAAATGTTTACCCACAAACATCTAAAACCAAATAAAGAAACAGGGTTGAGTGAATACGTTTCTGATTGGATGCAAGGAACAGAGCTTTACACCATGATTATCTTGGTTTTAATCACTATGGGTATCATCTACCTTCTCCCTAAAGTAAGTAAAAAAATACCTGCTGCCCTCACCGCCATCATTACCGTAACCTTAGGAGTCATTTTCTTTGGTGGTGGTTTTGAGATTTCTACCGTAGGCTCTTATATCCGTGAAGGTGGAGGTACAGGACTCAAAGGAGAGCTACCTGCGTTTAACCTTGCACTATTCCAACAATTACCTTTTGACCTCATCACCCTAAAAGATATTGCCTTACCAGCATTTTTAGCGGCATCAGTCGGTTTGATAGAATCATTAATGACGATGAACCTTGTGGATGAAATCACAGAAACCAAAGGCAATGGAAACAAAGAATGTGTAGCCCAAGGAGTAGGAAACATTTTTTGCGGTCTCTTTGGTGGTACAGGAGGTTGCGGTATGATCGGACAAACCATGGTCAATATCAACGCCAAAGGCAGAGGTAAGCTCACAGGCGTAGTCATGGCGCTTACCTTATTATGCTTTATCTTATTTGCAGACAAATACATAGAGCGAGTACCTATTGCAGCTTTGGTAGCTGTCATGTTTGTGATGGTTATTGATACTTTTGCATGGTCTAGCTTACGTATTCTAAGAAAAATACCCCTCTCTGATGCTGTAGTACTCATTACCGTTTCTGTCATCACCGTTGCCGAAGACCTTGCCATTGCCGTATTTATAGGTGTCATGATTTCGGCTATGTCTTTTGCCTGGGAAAATGCCATACGCATCAGAGCAAGAAAAAAAATCAAAGAAGACGGCACAAAAGTATATGAGATATGGGGTCCACTATTCTTTGGCTCTGTACTTTCATTCAACAGTAAGTTTGATATCAAAAACGATCCTGACACCATCGAAATTGACTTCTTAGAGTCTAAAGTAAGTGACCACTCTGGCGTAGAAGCCATAAGAGGCATCGCACGCAAATATATGGATGAGGGTAAAAAAGTAAAACTAAAGCACCTCAGCCCAGATAGTAAGGCTATACTGGTCAAAGCAAACCCTATCTTTTGGGATGTAATCGAAGATGCAGTGGACGACCCAAGATACTATGTGGCAATAGACATGAACGATAAGGAAGCTTAGTTCAAAATGAACAATGAAGAATTAAAATATGAAGGTTTGATAGTGATTAAGGGTTAGTGATTAGTGTTTAATAATTTTTTTGTTTTATACTAATGACTTATAGTAAAGCAAAAACTAAATTACTACTGAATAGTACGAAGTATAAAGTACCAAGTACCACGATAAGGAAAGCATTAAAAAAGATAGTGTGCTAACTTTTTAGTACTCAAACAGCTTAAAGAAGCTATTCTTTGTACTTGGTACTTTGTACCTTGTACTTAATGCAGACTTTTGTAAAAAGCAGAATAATTGATTTTTAATGTAAACTAGCTTCTTATCCACTATAATACTCAATACTATCGACTAGATACTAAATACTTTAAAGGTGAAAAAGCAATTTAAAAAAGTAACAACACACAGTCTGGCAGAGATGAAAGCCAATGGAGAAAAGATTTCTATGCTTACCGCCTATGACTTTTCGATGGCAAAACTATTAGACGGTGCTGGCATCGACGCTATCTTGGTAGGAGACTCTGCGTCTAATGTAATGGCGGGACATGAGACTACGCTCCCTATTACCTTAGATCAAATGATCTATCATGCTTCCTCTGTGGTACGCGCCATAGATCGTGCTTTAGTGATCGTAGATTTACCTTTTGGCTCTTACCAAGGTAATTCGTCAGAAGCCTTACGCTCTGCCATCCGCATCATGAAGGAGTCGGGTGCCCACTCTGTAAAGCTTGAAGGAGGAAAAGAAATACAAGAATCTATTGTTCGCATTTTGAGTGCAGGTGTACCTGTCATGGGACACTTAGGACTCACACCGCAATCTATCTACAAATTCGGTACATATACTGTACGGGCTACAGAAGAAGAAGAGGCGCAAAAGCTTATGGAAGACGCGATGCTACTGCAAGAAACAGGTTGCTTTGCCCTAGTATTAGAGAAAGTACCTGCTGCCTTGGCAAAGAAAATCGCTGAGTCTTTGAGCATTCCCGTTATTGGTATTGGAGCAGGACCAGATGTTGATGGTCAAGTATTGGTCTCTCATGATCTATTAGGTATAACCAAAGAGTTTAATCCTCGATTCCTCAGACGCTATGCAGACCTATCTACCATAGTATCAGAAGCTACCGAAAACTATATTAAAGATGTTAAGTCTAATAGTTTCCCTAGTGAGAACGAAAGCTACTAAATAAGATTAGAGATTAAGGAGGGCGGAAGCGTTAAGAAAATTGACCTTAGTCTATTTTCAGCGACGAGCCAGT
>WTJX01000565.1 GCA_011524675.1 Cytophagales bacterium | reverse complement strand
TCTGCCTTGATCTGAACTAAAATCACTCCTTTTTTAAAACATAATTATTTTTGTCTGCCTACTTATTGACAGTAAACTATGATAAATCAAATGAACGGGACTGTTTGTATGTTTTTAGAATAATCAAAGATTGCATATTGCCTATTTCTTCAATTTCAATTAAATAAGTAAGTATAAACTCATGGTAGCTTTTGATATCTGAGGTAAGAATTTTTATCATAAAGTCCCCCGACCCCGTAATATGATGACACTCAACTACCTGCTCTATATCATCCATCTTTTTTACAAAGGACTGTATCTGATGTTTTTTATGACTAGAAAGAGTAATCAATAAAAAAACACCAACTCCTAGCCCCAAGTAGCTAGGATTGAGAACAGCGTGATAACTTTGAATTACACCTAAACTTTCTAACTTCCTTACCCTCTCTAAAGTTGGTGCTGGAGATAAACCTACTTCCTTGGCTAATTGTGAATTAGTAATCTTTGCGTCTTCTTGTAAAATTTTTAATATTGCTCGATCTGTAGTATCAAGACTTCTTAAAACATCTATCATAATTTTTTTAGTCTAATTTACTTATGACAGCACCATCTTTACTCAATGAATAAAGCCGATGATCTGAATAGTTACTTCTTGCGTGAAAAAAAACTTTTTCGGCTTTTAATTTGTGTGAATATTGTGACTTACTAAGTAGTGAAAGATAGTTTACACTCAAAAAATGGTCAAGATAAGGTTTCCTTTTTGGGAAAAAATAACTTTTTCCCTTGTAGCAAAAAAGAGCATAATCGTCATTCTGTTTCCAAAGTCCGTTTTGTTGCATCATATTGTTTGCTCGTGCCATTAATCTGTAAGGCTTTACCGAACGCTCTGTCTTTGATGATAAACTTACGCTAGGTTCATAGGCTACTGTAAAACGGTGTTCTCCTAAAATAATATCTACCACATGGTAAGAAGGGATAGCATACTGTACCATCACTTCTTGCGTTCTCACTTGATATTCTCTATAAATAAAAGTCAAAAATAAAAGAAATGAGGTAAGGAGAGAATAATAAGCATAGCTTTTGTTTTTGCTAATGAACATCCTTATAAGTAGTACTATAAACGATGTCAATAGTAAACACTGCCACTTATTCAAAATCAAAGCATCGCTTTTTGCCCATGGAAGATCAGCAGACCATTGTACTACACGGTTGAGAAGTTCTATACTTTTCCCTAACAAGTAACCGGCATATTGCTGTAAAGTAGGAAAAGGACTTAGCAAGAAGAAAAAGAAACCAAAAGGAACAATCACTCCTACCAAAGGCAATACTAGCACATTATTGAGTAAAAAGTAATTAGGAAATTGATGAAAATAATAAATTGATAGTGGAAATAAAAAGAGCTGAGCAGAAATACTTACAGACATGATTTGCCATATCTTTTGTAAGAGTCTACTATTTGGGCTAAACCATTTTGAAATATAAGGATACAAGCACAAAATGCCTCCAATGGCCAAAAAAGAATATTGGAAACTTATACTTAACAAAAATAAGGGGTTATAAATCAATAGCACCAACACAGTAAAGCAAAGGATATTTGTTGCTGAAGATTTTTTATTAAAAATCTCCGCAACAATAAAAGCAGTGAGCATAATACTTGCTCTTATGCAAGGTAAAGATAGTCCCGTAAGAAAAGTATAACTCCATATAGCTAGAATAAGCAAGGGGTATTTTATGAGTTTTACTTTTTTCCTGTTTCCAAAAAAAGAAAAAACATACAACAAACAAAGGTATATCACTCCTACATGAAGACCCGAAACAGCTAAAACATGAATTACACCAGCTGTAGCATACTGAGACTTTAATTCATGACCTAAGTCTCCTTTTTTTCCAAGTAACAAAGATGTAGCTATACCTCGTGCGTTCTTGTCTGTGATATACAAGGACAATTTACTGTGCAAATAATCTCTCAGTCGTATTGGATCAAACCATGGTTGATGAGCTAAAACAGGAAGTGTTTTATAATGCCCTTTTTCCAAAAACTGTTGGTAAAAAACTCCTTTATTTGCTTGAAAAGCCGCATAATCAAACTCATAAGGATTTAGCGGTGGTTTTATTCTTTTAGGTTTCCCATTAAAAAGCAATTGTTGTCGTACCTTTATATCTAAAGGTGCCGTAGAAAAAAGTGCAATAGGAATATGCTTCTTGCTCCATAAACCATTGGATGTAAAATAGAATAACTCACCTTTAAAAGAAGTTGAGGAGTTTAGCTCTGTAACTTGAATGATATACTTTTGTACAGGTAAGTGATCTATTAACTGTTTATCAAGATATTCTTGATGTTGGACAGAACGCAACTTTGCAAAAGAAAAAAAGATAAGTATTGAGAGGATTCCTAATATATAGCTTTTATTAGGTACAAAATATTTTTTATAAAAGTATATAAAAACATAACAAGCACATAGTAATGTACTTACACCAAAAACAAGGGGGTATGATATGTGAAACAAGGGATGTATCAATACCCCAATTGCGTAAGCAAGCATCGGTCTCAAAAATGGTAAAAACCGTTTTGTACCCATATTATTTGTATGCCTGAATGATTTTTTTCACCAACCTATGCCTCACTACATCTTCTTCGTTAAGGTATATTTTACCTATATCCTCAATATGTTTAAGCTTTTCCAAGGCTTCTACCATCCCAGACTTCTGATTACCTGGCAAATCTATTTGAGAAATATCACCTGTTATAATCATTTTGGACTTCTGCCCTAGCCTTGTAAGAAACATTTTCATCTGGCTGGTGGTGGTGTTTTGCGCTTCATCAAGCAATACGAAAGCATTTTCTAGCGTTCTACCTCTCATATAAGCCAAAGGGGCAATCTCTATTATATTATTCTCTCTGTAAAACTTCAACTTTTCAGAAGGAATCATATCAGATAAGGCATCATGTATAGGTCGTAAATAAGGCTCCACTTTTTCGGTCAAATCACCAGGTAAAAAACCTAACCTCTCCCCTGCTTCTACCGCAGGTCTTGTGATAATAATTTTTTTTACTTCCTTATTTTTCAATGCTCTTACTGCCAACGCTACTGCAACATATGTTTTTCCTGTTCCTGCTGGACCCACCGCAAACACTAAGTCTTTGTTTACTGCTTCTGTAATAATTTGCTGCTGATTGTGAGAACGAGCTTTGATAGGTACACCTTTAGTACCATGAAGTAAAACCCTGTCATCAGGTAGTTTTACTTCTTTATCTTTGACATCAATGTACATTTGCACATCATCTACAGTAAGTTTTGAGTGTACATTAAAGTGGTCTATTAAAGAATAAACAATATAGTTTATTTGT
The DNA here is from genome assembly GCA_011524675.1 of Cytophagales bacterium. Classification (GTDB taxonomy): domain Bacteria; phylum Bacteroidota; class Bacteroidia; order Cytophagales; family JAAEPT01; genus WTJX01. Next base: position 1,477 of record WTJX01000565.1, on the reverse strand, counting down.
TGTATTTCACTCTTCTGCCCCATCAAACGAATCTCGCTACCTCTAGTAATGACCTTACAAGCAGGAAAGGCTTTTGAAAGTAATTTTAAGTTTCTATTCTCAACACCTAATATATCTACGGGGTTGATATTATCTAGTATGATTGTCTTTTCTACCAAACGTTATTCTTGTTTTTTTTGTAAAGATGAATTAGCTTTCGAACTTAATATATTTTCTTGAGAAATTAAACAAAATCCTACTTGCTTTATGCCTTTGGTAACTTTCACATCTGACTATGGACTACAGGATCACTATGTCGCTGCTGTGAAAGCCAAACTTTTAAATGCTGATATTACTACTCAGATTGTAGATATTTCACATCTTATAAACCCTCTTGACGTAGCTCATGGAGCATTTATCATCAAAAACGTGTATAAAGACTTCCCAAAAGGAAGTATTCATTTTGTGGCGGTAGGTACTACAGCTGCACAGAATGATCGTTTTGTAGCGGTAGAAATAAATCAACATTTTTTTGTAGCGCCAGATAATGGCATTTTATCAATGATAAACAATGGAGAGCCTCTGAAAGCTTCCTTGTTCTCCGAAAATATCAAAGATTCATTTCCTGCTAAAAACATTATGGCTGAAGCTGTAATCAAATTAAGAAAAAATCAAACCCTTGACGTATTTGACAACAACTTTTTAGATTATAAAGAAACAAAAAATAGAGTTATTTCTTTCAAAGATGATAACATTTCAGGACATATCATTCATATAGATTACTATGGTAATGCTATTACAAACATTTCAGAAGATATATTCCAAGCCGTAAGGCACGACCGTAGTTATACGATCTCATTCAAGAGAGAAAATATCAACAGAATATATCATTCTTATAATGAAGTGGGAGAAGCAGATTGTGTTACACTATTCAACGCCGCCAATTTATTAGAAATTGCCATCAAGCAAGGCAGTGCATATCAGCTATTAGGCTTACGCTTTGGCGATGCTGTTAATATATTGTTTCAATAAAACATAGATTCACATTTGCTTTAATTTTGCTTTTTATACATGTTTAGTCTGAGGTTTAAAAAAGTAGCATCTAAAAAAACGAGATGTTTTTACGATATAAATAGCGAGATTCTATTCCACGAAAGTGGCTTTATTTTAATGAATAATGAAAAATGTATAATGAATAATTGTGGTGATTGGTAATTTATGCCTTTATATGAAGGATTTCAATTTACAACTCGATGATTGACTACAAAACAAAAGAGCGTAAAGACTTATTAACGTAGAGACGACCAGAAGGAATTGATCACATTCCACGAAAGTGGTAAAACATAGAAAAGTTAAGAGTTAATGTACTTTGAAGTTTAGCTGAAAGAGAAACTAAATAACAGTTTCACTAATTCTCCCTCCTTTAATAAAAAAACCGTTAGTAGAACTTTATAAAGCCTATTAACGGTTTAATTGTGGAGAATATCGGATTCGAACC
>WTJX01000604.1:1743-4816 GCA_011524675.1 Cytophagales bacterium | reverse complement strand
AGGGGACTTTCCATGCTGGACAGATGATCGAGTACGGTACGAATGTAGTAGGCGGTGTAACTCCAGGAAAAGGTGGTCAAACACACTTAGATAAGCCTGTGTTTAACACAGTACAAGACGCAGTTGACCAAACAGGTGCTGATGTTTCTATCTTATTCGTTCCACCAGCATTTGCTGCGGATGCTATCTTAGAAGCTGCTGCTGCAGGCATAAAAGTGATTGTAGCGATCACTGAAGGTATCCCAACAGCAGATATGATAAAAGTAAAAGCCTTTGTAAAGAAACAAGGTGCAGTGATGATTGGTCCTAACTGTCCAGGAGTAATCACTCCAGGAGAAGCAAAAGTAGGTATCATGCCAGGTTTTGTATTCAAGTCTGGAAAAATAGGAATCGTTTCTAAGTCTGGTACGTTGACTTACGAAGCTTCTGATCAAATAGTAAAAGCAGGAATGGGTATTTCTACAGCGATAGGTATCGGCGGTGACCCTATCATTGGTACTTCTACTAAAGAAGCTGTAGAGATGTTAGTCAATGATCCTGATACTGATGCTATAGTGATGATCGGTGAGATAGGTGGTAGCTACGAAGCTGATGCTGCTAACTGGTTAAAGTCTATAGGTAACCCTAAGCCTGTAGTAGGATTTATAGCTGGACAGACGGCTCCTAAAGGGAAAAGAATGGGACACGCTGGAGCTATCATTGGTGGTGCTGATGATACTGCGGAAGCTAAAATGAGAATTATGGCTGAGTGTGGCATCCACGTAGTGAAATCTCCTGCTGAGATAGGTGCTAAAATGGTCGAGGTAATGGGTGCTTTAGCATAATTACTCAATTTAGTTATTAACTTTTTTTGAAAGCCGATTGAATGTTATTATTTTAATCGGCTTTTTACGTTTATTCTAAACGAAAGACTAAGCATATTACCTTCTTTTAACCTTGCATAAGGGTTGAAGTTTAATTATAAGCTATTTCTATTGCAAAAAAAAGAACAACATATATTATACCCTATAAAGTTCATCCCCATTTACAAAGAAAAGTTATGGGGAGGTACTAAATTGAAATCTGTCTTAGGTAAAGATTTTGGGGCTTTATCTAATTGTGGTGAGACATGGGAAGTATCAGCCTTAGAAGGACATGTTTCTGTTGTAGAGAACGGTAGGGACAAAGGAAAAACACTTACTGCATTAATAGTACAATACAAAGAACAGTTGATGGGTAAGCAAGTTTATCAAAAGTATGGTAACGATTTCCCTCTTTTGGTCAAGTTTATTGATGCCAACAAAGATTTATCCATACAGGTACATCCCAATGATGAACTTGCCCTCAGTAGACATAACTCTTGGGGCAAAACAGAGATGTGGTATGTAGTACAGGCAGATGAAGGTTCAAGCCTTATTTCTGGTTTCAATCGAGAAATGGATAAAGAAAAGTACCTTACATACTTTGAGAAAGGCAAAATAGAAGAAATACTTAATACCATAGAAGCAAAAAAAGATGATGTTTTTTTCTTGCCTTCGGGTAGGGTACACACCATCGGAAAAGGCCTATTGATTGCAGAAATACAACAGAGTTCGGATATTACTTACCGTATTTATGATTTTGATAGGAAAGATGCAGACGGCAATTTACGAGAACTTCATACAGCACAAGCCCTTGATGCCATAGATTTCCAATATCACCCAACAGATCATTATAAGCATAGCTATAAAGACACAGAGAACACACTCAATGAGTTGGTGAAATGTAATTATTTCCAAACCAATAAGTTAGTACTTACCCAACCCTATGTAAGAGACTATGCTTCACTAGATTCTTTTAGGATTATGATATTTCTTGAAGGCAGTGCTACATTGGTAACAGACAAAACTACAACCTCTTGTGTAAAAGGAGATGTGTTTTTAATTCCTGCACAAATAGAATCTTTACAAATCATTCCAGATAAGTCAGTAAAGCTTTTAGAAACATATGTCGCCGACGCTTAGTTATTCTTTTAGAGCTGAGAAGTTATAATGTCTCAAAGTTTAGTTATACAAAGCCTTCTAAAAGTCTAAAGTCCATTATTAGAGATGCGTTTACAAGAGTTGTTTTTATTTCAGTTCAAGAACTTCAAAGAGTGCCTCTTGGATCATTTTTCACCTAAAGTAAATGCGATCATAGGTCCTAATGGAAGTGGGAAGACCAATTTGTTGGATGCTATTTATCTTTTGTGTTTTACCAAAAGTGCATTTAATAATATAGATGCTCAGTTGGTACATCACGGACAAAAGTATTTTATGGCAACAGCTACATTTGAGAAATATGAAAAATATGTAGTGAATGTAGGCTATACCGAAGGACAAAAAAAAGTACTGAAAGTAAATCAGAAAGCATATACAAAGCTAAGCGAACATATAGGACACTTTCCTGCGGTGCTCATATCTCCTTATGACCAACAGATTATACACTTAGGTTCAGAAGTACGTAGGAAGTTTTTTGATGCTATGATTGCTCAGTATGACACTGAATACTTAAAGCATTTGTTGAAGTATAATAGAGCACTCAAGCATAGGAATAATTTACTGCAACAGTTCTTTGAACATCAAAAGGTCGATAAACTACTCATTGAACCTTTCAATATGCAGTTGTTGGAAAGCGCTGTTTATATACAACACAAAAGGGATCTGTTTTTACAAGATTTTGGAGTGCATTTCAAAGGGTGGATGTCAAAGATTACACAAGATGATGTAACCATAGCCATCAATTATATGACTACTGTCAATGAACGAGATTTTTCTCGTCATTTGCAATATCAATTAAAGACAGATATCATAGCAAAACGAACCACACAAGGAATACATAAAGATGATTTTCAGTTATTGCTCAATAATGAATATCCACTTAAAAAGTTTGGTTCGCAAGGGCAGCAGAAATCATGCATCATGGCTATGAAATTAGCTCAGTATGATTTGCTGAAAGAAAAGAAGGAAATGTTTCCAATCTTACTGTTAGATGATATTTTGGACAAGCTAGACGACCTAAAAATAAATGCCTTAACACAGTTGATTTCCTCTGGCGATACAGGACAGGTATTTGT
>WTJX01000604.1:343-1733 GCA_011524675.1 Cytophagales bacterium | reverse complement strand
AAGTATTACCGATATACAATATTACCATGTATTAGACGGTACAGTCAAACGGGAAGAATAAAAGTGAAAAGTCAAAGATCTAATGTCGAATGTGATGTTGATACTGACAGTGAAGCATATGTTTGAAATATGTGTAATATGCTGAAGAACAAGATGTAAGTACTCCTGTAAAACGACTACTTAGAACGTAAAACATAGATAAACACGTGAAAAGAGCATGTAAAAAGGTTAAAGATTAAGGAGGGCGGAAGCGTTAAGAAAATAGACCTTAGGCTGTTTTTAGCGAAGATCCAATATGTAGGGAGGGATTAAAGAAGTTTAGCTCACAAGTTCATGATTAAAAAACACACAAAATAACTATTGAATATCAGACAGTTATTAACTTGAATACTCGAATACTAGAACACTTGAACACATTTTAAACATATGAAAAGAAATTCAGAAATCTCTAGCTTAAAAGATGGTATAGACGCTTGGATGAAAGCCTTACGCATAGAGAAAAAATTTGATAGCAGTAAAATAATTGCTGAGTGGGAAAATATAGTTGGCAAATTGATTGCTGACAGAACACGCAAGATATACATTAAAGATAAGAAGCTACACCTCAAAGTGGATTCTGCCCCACTAAAAAAAGAGCTACAGTTTTCTAAAGAAAAAATAAAACAACTGATATGGGACTATACACAAAATGACCAAATAGTTCAAGATATTGTCATTCTTTAGTCATGCGATGACAACGAAAAATATCATGTTTCTGTTTTGATAAAAGTATATCAATTTGGTAGGTCTCTCTGTTTTCTATATAGAAGCATGTAGTAACGTAAGGCCCTTAGATGGGCTTAGATTCTACTAAAATAATAAACCAGTAAGCTACCTCACTTACTGGTTTAATTTAATACTACGACTTTTGCTTTAAGCTATAAGGTAGGCTGAAAGAAAGTTATCTTATAAAAGTAGTATTAATGGGGGTTTGTTTATCTTCCAAAACATTCAAAACTGTAGTTTTCAAACAGTCATAGTCCTCTAGGCTGTTTTTGTATTTTATTTGATACACTGCGTGTATCTTATCTTTGTTCATGGTAACCAAATCGCCATATTCGTGTTTGGCTTTTTTGTTTTTAGACTGTTTCGTGTGTATTTGTTTTTCTATTTCTTGTGTTTCTGTGTTTATAAGATAAAAAACAAACTTTGAATTTGCTTTTTCTGGATGCTCGTCATAGTATTCGTAGGCAAATATCTTCTTTCCATTCCATGAGAATTGGTCAAAACAAAACAATTCACTCAATTTTTCTGAAAGCAATCCTTTTTGTTGTGCATCATATAAGGTCTTTTTGTATGATGCTGCATAGTTATATTTCTTTAAACCATAACTTGCTTGAATCAATTTGGT
>WTJX01000604.1:0-333 GCA_011524675.1 Cytophagales bacterium | reverse complement strand
TTGGTGAGGTAATCATAATTGTCTCGATTCTTAATGTGCAGGTTATAGTAAGTGGCATAAGCATCTTTATAGTTTTCAATGTTTATTTCGTGAGTACCTATGTTGTCGAGCAATAAGAAATAAGCTTCGGTGTCTTTTTGAACATTTTTTTTGGCTACATAGTAAGCTTCTAATGTTTTTTTCTCATCTCCTAAAGCTTTGTAAACTTCAGCAATCATGAGGTAGGTATGGTCTAAAGGAGATTCTAGTGTGATTGCTTTTTTGTAAGCAATTAAGGCATCGTCATAGTTTTCTAATGCGTAGTTGGCATCTCCTAACCCACTGTATATGTAA
>WTJX01000413.1 GCA_011524675.1 Cytophagales bacterium | reverse complement strand
CTGTAGTATGGACAAAGCCATCAAAATTTGGGAAATAAAGACCAAAACACTTCTCAAAGTAGTAGATAAACGTAAATATCCAGCTCATGGGACATCAATTAATCGTTTGCTTTGGAACTCAGAAGATATATTGTTAAGTTGTAGTGATGACCGTACCATTACGGCTTGGAAGGTAGACAAGCAAGCAATATAGGAAACAAAAAGCCTTTTTTAACTAGTCGGACAAGAGTAATTATTTTTTAGGAAGGTTTTTTTAAACGACGACTTAATTTTCAAAACGAAAAAGCAACAAGATATAGCCACGTGCTAAAATAAAAGATAAAAAGATGAAAATAACGCCTTTAGAAATACGTCAGCATACGTTTGAAAAAGCCATGAGAGGCTACAATCGTGATGAAGTACACGCCTTTTTATTGTCCCTATCGCAAGAGTGGGAAAAAATGAATGAAGAAAGTAAAAACCTAAAACTAGAGCTAGAGCGTTCGCAGAAAGACGTAGAAAAGCTCAGAGAGGTAGAGTCTTCTTTGTTCAAAACCTTGAAGACGGCAGAAGAGACAGGTGTAAACATGGTGGAACAAGCCAAGAAAGAAACAGAATTGATGCTCAAAGAAGCACATATGAACTCTGAGGCTTTAATCAATGATGCCAAGACACAGGCAAGAAATATTATTGAAGAAGCAGAAGATAAATCCAAAAATACCCTCTTGGGAATGAGGGATGAACTACAAAAACTAGAGTCTGAGTATCGTTCTTTGGTAAATCATAAAGAAAATTTACTGGTTGACATGAGAAACTTGGCAAATAGTTTACTCGAAAAAACAGATAGAATCACCAAGACAACAAGCAATGGAGAGTTCAAAGATCACCAACAGTCTGCTATTGAGGAGATCAATGCAGTAGAGGAGGAAGTAGAGAAAAATCCAGAAACGACATTGCATTCATCACCTGTACCAACGGTAAAAAAAAAAGTTTTTGAGTTAAATGAGCAAAAAAAGATACCTACTATTCGTCGTGGTAGAGAGGTGGTTATGCATGAAAAAAAAGATGATAATGTTGATTTAGGTCAGAAATATAATGAAGAGCGTACTGTTGACAAGGAAAGAGAACGAAACCAAGCGCAAGAACAAAACGTAATAGATTCGAACGATAATAAAAATTCGATGAACAGATTACAAACAATAAATCAACCCGCCCCCCATGTATTACACACTAATACACCTATCCTAGATAGAGAAAAAAAACAAAAACCATTAAAAATAACGGATAAAATCCCCGATACTAGTGGGCTTTTTAAGTTAAAAGATAATAACAATATCAACAATGATGTAAATAGCCCTAAAGGAAATAATAAGGGCTTAGATGATCTCAATATCAAAGAGATCAGAGGTACAGGCTCTTCTAGTAATGTACATGGTCAGATATCATTTTTTGATAAACTAGAAGACTAGCTTTCAAAAAAGTTTTTTCTCAGCCTACCTTATTAGTCCTATTTTGTTATTTTTGTTCAATTACATAAGACAACAAAGTAGGGCTGTAAAGATTTTTGGTCAACTACTTACATAAGATATATTTCAATGGGGCTTATATATTTGGAAGGTTTAGAGTTTTTTGCTTATCATGGTTTCTATGACGAAGAGCAAAAAGTAGGAAACAAGTACAGTGTTGATATAAAAATAACGTCAGACTTGACAGAGGCTAGAAACTCAGATAAGCTGAACGATACTATCAATTACGAAGAGCTTTATCGTCTCACCAAAGAAGAGATGAAAGTTTCTTCTAGATTATTAGAGCATATAGCAGAAAGAATTATCAAGAGAGTTTCTGACAGATATCCACAGATCAACGCCTGTGAGATAAGCATCTCAAAGTTTAACCCACCTGTAGGAGGCGTTTGCCAAAGAGCAAGAGTAACAATCAATGAAGAGTTTTAGCCATTAGGTATTAGCTTTTAGCTTTTTAGTAATGAGTCATTAGTACAAAGTACAAAGTACAAAGTTTGTCTAACACTGACCGCTAACCACTATCAATCATTCATTTTTTAAACCACAATTATTTTTGTCTGCCTACTTACATTATTAATTCTTCATTAAAAGGATGCCACTTTCGTGGAATAAAATCTAGCTCTTTTGAGTATCTAGTAGTTAGTATCTGGTATCTAGTATAAACGAGTTTATAGTCGATCTTCATTAGTCCATAAGTTTTTAGCTTTTTGTAATTAATATCTAATCATTAAACATTAATCACTGAAAAACTCATTCATTTTTTAATTTCTTCATTTTCTCTCAATCAAAGGCACACACAAACAAGACACGCGCCTCCTTCTTTAATCCCTAATCCTTAATCTTTAATCCTCTCTAATCCCTAACCTTTCAACACCTCTTCTATAGCTTGTAATTCATCTTGTTCAAATTGAGTCTGTGCAAGCGCTTTTACATTCTCTTCCAATTGTTGAGGGCTGCTAGCCCCTAAGAGTACCGAAGTGATACGTTCATCATTCAAAATCCAAGCAATAGCCATTTGAGCCAGTTTTTGCCCTCGTTTCTTTGCTATGGCATGTAGCTTTTTGATCTTACTTAGGTGTTGGTGTACATAATCTTCCTTTAAGTATTGAGATTTTGTGGCGCGAGATTGTGGGGGGATGCCATTGAGGTATTTGTCTGTAAGTAAGCCTTGTGCCAAGGGAGAAAAAACAATACTACCCATGTGTGCTTTTTGGATGGTATCCAACGTATCAAAGGCAAGGTCACGTTCAAACATGGAGTATTTGGCTTGGTGAATGATACAAGGAGTACCTAGCTCTTTTAGCATCTCGCTAGCTTTGAGCGTGTCTTCGCTAGAGTACCTAGAAATGCCTATATAGAGCGCTTTTCCTTGTTTCACCAATAAGTCAAGCGCATGTACTGTTTCTTCTAGTGGAGTGTTAGGGTCTGGTCTGTGATGATAAAACACATCTACATAGTCAAGCTTCATACGTACTAAGCTTTGGTCTAAGCTAGCCGTAAGGTATTTCTTTGACCCCCAGTTACCATAAGGACCTTCCCACATATCGTATCCAGCTTTAGTAGCAATGAATAATTCATCCCGATATGCTCCAAAATCCTTTTTTAAGATATGCCCAAAGTTTTCCTCTGCAGCACCATAGGGAGGCCCGTAATTATTAGCCAAATCTAGATGCGTTATTCCTAGATCAAAGGCTTTTTTCAAGATGTTTCTTGCATTCTCAAATGAATCTGTAAAACCGAAGTTGTGCCATAAACCTAAAGAGATGGCAGGTAACAATACGCCACTTCTTCCGCAACGTTTGTAAATCATTTGTTTGTATCTCTCTGGAGAAGGGCTGTAAGCCTTGTTCTTTATTTGTTCATGTAACTGCATACGCTAAAATAATAAAGAACATACGTAATGTGTATCCATTTTTGAAAAAAATGTTTTTTTACACTTATTGAGTCGGTCCATAGTCAATAGTCTATAGTTCATGGACTATTATAAGAAGGCTTTCAATATTTTAAAACCGCAGTTTATTGACTGTAAATGAGGGGTTTAAAATGTTGTATAACGCTGAATAAGGGCAAAAGATTGTTTTGCAAAGCCTTTTTATAAAGAAAGTATTCTTTGTACTTCGTACTTTGTACCTTGTACTTCGTACTTTTTAAATGGTCAATAGTCAATCGTTCAATAGTAAATTGAGAGTCCGCTGTTAAGTGAAACTTTCTTTCAAGTGGATACCCGTAAAGTTGTTTTCCTCTTGTATCAGTTGCTCAGGAGTTCCTTCAAAACATATCGTTCCACCTTTGTTACCTCCTTCTGGTCCTAAGTCAATGATCCAGTCGGCAGCGCGAATTACTTCGGTATTATGCTCAATGATAAGGACAGAATGTCCTTTTTCTACTAAGGCATTGATAGAAGTCAGTAGCTTATTGATGTCATGGAAGTGTAAACCTGTAGTAGGCTCGTCAAATACGAACAATATCTTCTCCTTTTGTCCTACACCTTTGCCAAGAAATGATGCCAGCTTCACACGTTGAGCTTCACCACCACTTAGCGAGTTAGACGATTGCCCCAAAGCCACATAGCCAAGCCCCACCTGCTGCAAAGGTTGTAGTAGCTTAATGATCTTAGGCTCATCTTTAAAAAAGTCCATGCTCTCATCCAAGGTCATCTCCAATACCTCAGAGATATTCTTGTCATTATATTTCACCTCTAGGACTTCATTTTTAAACTTTTTGCCACCACAGTCCTCGCATGTCAAAAAGATATCCGCCATAAACTGCATTTCTACGCGTTGTACTCCCTCTCCTAAGCACGTCTCACAGCGACCACCATCCACATTGAGCGAAAACATAGAAGGCTTATAGTTTCTTTGCTTGGCAATAGGTTGTTTGGCATATAGCTTACGTATTTCGTCAAAGGCTTTGACATAGGTAACAGGGTTAGAGCGCGAAGACTTTCCTATAGGGTTTTGATCTACATATTCTATGCGCGTTATTTGACTCCAGTCGCCTTCAATCGAAGAATATTTGCCCGTATATTCACCTCCAAATTGCCCAAGTATTTTCTGTACGCTAGGGTAGAGTATTTTTTTGATAAGTGTTGACTTACCAGAGCCCGATACTCCTGTGATTACCGTCAAGACATTGAGCGGAATGGTAATGTCTATGTTTTGTAGGTTATTTTCTCTAGCCCCCAATATTTTTAGGCTATTAGCCCAAGGTCTTCTTTGTGTAGGCATGGGGATTTGTAAGTGTTTGTTAAGGTACTTTGCCGTATAAGAAGGGCCGTCATCTTCTTTAAGCTGCTCTAGCGTACCTTGAAATACCAACTC
>WTJX01000693.1 GCA_011524675.1 Cytophagales bacterium | reverse complement strand
ATCATATATTTAAGGTCATGGAGTAAGTATTTTTGGAAGACTACTTATAACTAACGTAGATAAAAAAACTATCATTCAATTTTTCTTATACTAGCTATTTTTTAATTTTGGAGCGTCGAAGTCATCTAAATTTTTAATCATTGGTTGCAATATAAGCTTTTTAATCGGCTTTTTGTTTACCTATTTAAGGCTGAAGATTTAGGTTTTTCGTTTCAAATGAAAAAAGGTAAATCATTTCAATATTATTTGCTCAGTGAGGTTTATTAAAATAAAAAATAAAAAAAGAGTAGTAATCTCCTTGGGTATCTGTACCTACTTTGTTATACTCTATGTCTTGTGTCTCATAGAACGTTCTGATCCAAATGGAACGATTGTGAGTCTTGAAGATGCTTTGTGGTACTCTGTGGTTACGCTCACTACGGTAGGTTATGGCGATTTGTATCCCGTAACACCTTGGGGGAAGGTACTCAGTCTAGTACTCATCTTTGGTAGCATAGGGATAGTAGGTATATTTATAAGTGAAATTTCTAGGAAAATTAAAGAAATCATGGAAAAGAAGAAAACAGGGCAGTTTGGAACAGATTATTCAAATCATTTTGTGATTTTTGGATGGAATGAGTACGGAAAGCAGGTTGCAGAACAAATCGTTCATGCTAAGCTCAATGTTGCCTTTGTCATTGACAATAAAGAAGATCTAGAACGAATAAAAACCTTAGAGCTTTCAAAAAATACTTTTTCGCTTGTCGCGGATTACCAAAATATCCCTGCCTTTGACAATGTAAATATCAAGCAAAGCAATGCCGTATTTGTCAATTTTGAAGACGATACGAAGACCTTGATCTTTGTGATCAATTTCAAAAAATATTTTCCAGATAAAAAGATCATTGCCTTATGTACTAATTTAGACCTCAAAGATACCCTTTTGAATGCTGGAGTTTCGCAGGTATTGGTCCCTAACGAAATGTGTTCTTGCATGATAGCCAGTCATTTGTTTGAACCTCATGTAGCAGAGTATGCTACAGACCTCATTTCCACCAGTAAGATACATGGAGACAATGACATCCAACAGTACCTTGTCAATGATACTAACCCTTATTTTCAGAAAAGTTATTTAGATGCTTTTGTAGATTCCAAGAAAGAACTAAATGTTATTTTGATAGGGTTGGTGGTAGATGGTACATTGATAAAAGACCCTGCTCATGACTATATTATCAAAGAAGGGGATTATTTGGTACTTATTTCTGTAGGTGAAACTAAAAAGCTAGAAGAGGTTTTTGCCGTTAGGCAAGGAGGGGAGTAAGACGAAAGAAATTTTTCTTTCGTCTTAAGTCTTAAGATCTCAAATTTTGTACAAGGCTGAATAAGTACAAAAGATGTAAGTATTCGGTAAACCACGTATTAATTCTTAGTTGCTAAATCTTTTAATTTACCTTGTAAAGTAACTTTTTAATGAATTATTTAATACGTCGTACCGTTAGTGTTGAGCGCTTCCGCCCTTGGATAAGGAATCTCCACAGGCTTGATTTTTGGTTACTACAGTTTTTATATAAAGCTTAGTTCATAATTATACTATACTTTTTCTATGGTGCTTTACCTGATCCTGTTTTATTCGCTCCCGACGTTCGGGCATCTAAGTAAAAGTAACATGAAAAAATCTAGTCTTTATTATTCTTTTGCCTGTAAAAGAGCTAAATGGGCTTAACCTAATGCTTACTATTATTGGATCACCACCTTTTGAGTACTATTCGTATTTGTATCTCTCAAGATATACATCCCTGCATCAATTGAAGAAACGTCGATAGACTCACTAGTAGTAATGTGTTTACTCATCACTGGCTCACCACTCAAAGAAAGTAACTCTAGCTTAGCAGAAGCAACACCATCTGCCAATGTTACTTGTAAGCTACCATCCGTAACAGGGTTTTCAATGATCGCTCCATTTTCTCTAGCCAAAGCATCATTTGTATTGGAAATTACTTGTGCAAAGGTGAGTTGGAAGGTTTTTATACTTAAGTTAGAAGAACCTGTGTTGATGATGAGGATACGTGCATTAGTATTTTCTATTAAGCTAAGTGCCTCAGTAGAAACTAAATTACCACCATCGGCAATAGAAAACTCTATGCTTGAACTAGGCTCTGTCTCTCCATCTAAGATCATTACAACTTTTACATCTGAAGCCCCACCTTGTAGTGTGAAGGTGGCAGTATAAGAAGCGGTATCTGCGGTACCATTATCTGTACCGTTCACTACATCTTGACCAAATACTCTTACATCTACATCAAGACCTATGGAGTCCCCTGGCTCTAAGACTACTCTAAAGTTATTTTGATTAAGAACATCAGCCGAGAAAAAGTCAATTTCGCCACTTCTTGTGTCGCCATCTCGTAATTCAAAGGTTATATTATGTCCATCTCTTACATTAGAAGAATAAATAGTCCTTGCTGTGTTGTCTTGTGCAAATGAATTTAAGCTAAAAATAAAGCTTGGTAAAAGGAATAGTATCTTTTTCATTAGAATATGTTTTATAGTTTAAAAAGAATTAATACTCCAAAGGTCAAGATTCGATTTAAACTATGTGTTCAATATATTCTAATAATTGTTTAATTAACAATAACTTGTATGGGCATTCGTTAATCTATGTCTTAATTTCCAATAGCTTTCTAGTTTTTATAGTAATGAGTTTTGTTGTCTCATAAAATAGACTATCGACCATCGACTATGGACTCATTTTATACTAGATACCAGATACTAACTACTAGATACAGTAAAGAGCATGATTTTATTCCACGAAAGTGGCATGTCAATTTACCAATGGACGATTGACTATTTACTATTTCAGATATTAAGTCAGTGATTAGCGATTAGTGATTAGTGTTGAATTATGGTTTTTTACAGTGATTAGTGGTTAATGATTAGTGATTAATGGGGTTATGAGTTATAGATTATGAATGATGTATGATGGGTGAAAAAAGCTAATAGCCAACAGCTAACGCCTAAAAGCTCATAAAATAGACTATCGACCATCGACTATGGACTCATTTGTACTAGATACTCAAAGGAGCGTAGTCCTCATTTAACAACGGGAGATCAATAATAGAAATAAATAGTTGAAGGCTGGTTCTCTAAGATGATGGAGTAGAAAGAAAAAAATATTAATAATATATTTTGTTAATAAAGAATATACTAAATTCACGCTCTTGAACACTTGAAACGAACATGTCGAATGTCAAAGGTCGAATGTCTAATGTGGCATCAATATCAGCATAGTGGAGAATCATGATTCAAACATGCGTAATATACTGAATAAAAGATAGTTATCAACTTGAACATTTGAACACTTGAATACCCGAATACCCAAACACTTGAACACATTTTAATTCATGAAACTCATATCTTATTACTCACTATTACTATTTTCTATTTTGCTTTTCTCTTGTTCTTCAAAGAAGAAGGAGCGCAAAAAGTATGAAATAGACAAAGCTTTCAAGGCATATATTACCGCCTTTACTTCTGGTGAGGTTAGTAAGAAAAGTGATATACGCATAGAGTTGGCAAATCCAGTCTCGCCAGACGCTATAGGTGAGCCTGTGGATTTGGATGTATTTGAGTTTAGCCCAGCGGTGGAAGGGAAAACCATTTGGCTCGATGCCTCTACTATCATTTTTAGACCAGACGAACCGCTAGACCCTGCACAGGAGTATGAGGTCAATTTTAAGCTAGGGGGCATCATAGATGTGGATAGCGACTTTCATACGTTTACGTTTTGGCTAAGAACAATGAAGCCTTCTTTGCGTTTTGAGTTTGACCGTATGGAGAGCGTGAGCACTATTGACCTAAAGAGACAAAGGCTACTTGGTAAAATATATACTTCGGACTACGAAGACCCACAAAAAATAGAAGCTTTATTTTCTGCTACACAAGGAGAAAAGGCTTTGGAAGTGGTATGGAATCATTCCGCAGGGGCTAATGCGCACTTCTTTGAGGTGATGAATGTAGATCGAAAAAAAGAGGAAAGCCATGTGTCTTTGCGTTGGCAAGGGAGTATGATAGGTGCTGAGCAAAACAGTGAATATACGGTGGATATTCCTGCCCTTGATGACTTTAAGTTGCTGAGCGTGGACCTAAGTACTGTAGAGCCTAAGTATATTTCTGTATTGTTTTCTGATCCTGTGGCTAAGGATCAAGATTTCAATGGTTTTGTTACCATCAGTACAGGGACAAAACTACGTTTTAGCGTAGATAAAAATGAGCTGAAAGTATTTTTGTTGTCCAAGATCAAAGGTACGGCTACTGTAACCATACACAAAGGAATAAAAAATGTGTTTGACTATCAGATCAAAGAAACTTCTGAACATAAGCTTGAGTTTGTGCAAGCAAAACCAGAGGTACGTTTGTTGGGGGATGGTGTGATTATCCCTAATACCGATGGCTTGCACTTTCCTTTTAAGGCAATCAATCTTAGCGGTGTACACATCAATATCAAAAAGATATATCAAAATAATGTGAAGCAGTTTTTGCAGGTAAATCAGCTTAATGGGAGCAGTCAGCTCAATCGAGTATCCAACACCATATATGCGGGTAATATCTCCCTGAATGATTATAAAAATAAAGATTTATCTACTTGGAATACTTTTGCTATAGACCTTACCCAATACATCAAAGCCGAAATAGGGGCGATTTATAAAGTGAGTTTGAGTTTTTCTCCAAGACAAAGTTTGTATCGCTGTGCAAGTAATCTTAACAATGAGCATTTCAGCTTTGGAGACGAAGACTATGAGGCTAGTGATGATGAGTATGATCGTTATTATTACGATGATAGGTAC
>WTJX01000603.1 GCA_011524675.1 Cytophagales bacterium | reverse complement strand
TTAAAATTTTGAAAGCCTTGACTAAGCACAAAACCTTAGTTATTCAAAGCCTTCTTTCAATCATTCTAGCTATCAAATTGCCAAAAGATATTTCAGAAAACTCTCTTTAAAAAAATAAAAGACTTAAAAAAACTAGCGTCTTTCAAAGTCTTCTACAATGGTAAATATATGATCTTTCAACTTAACGCTTAAGTTAGTACCTAGTTGTTAAGCTTAATTGATATAAAAAATCGAATATAATAAAATTAATACTAATATCTCAATTTATTATTTTATGAGCTTCAGCGTGCTTGATCTATCGCCTGTACTAAGAACTAAAAGGTAAACTCCTTTCTCAAGGCTTTCCAAAGGTAAAGTTAATTGTAAGCTATTTGCTTCAACTTCTTGCGACAATATAAGATTGCCTTGTATGTCTATCAGCTGAATATTTAAATCTGGTATTGCTTCATTGATGTCTATGACTACCTTATCTGAAAATGGATTAGGGTGTATTTTTATCATTTCATCGGAAATCAAATCTGTATTAGAAGTATAGGTTACTACATTGTATGTTTCATAGCTTGCTTCCCAACCACTTCTATTGTTTCCATCGTCTGTTTCAAATGTAATGTAGAGATGATTTGAAGATGAAATAATATCCGATGGTATGTCTGCTCCAGAAAATGCGCCTATCATATCTGAAAACTCATCTTCTCCATCATATACTTTTACATAATCAAAGTTTAATTCGGTATTAAATTCAGAGAAGGTTAAATACACAAGACTGTCAGGGTGAACTTCTATAGACCATGAACAGCTAAGGTCAGCTTGATAATCCTCAAAGGCACTTCCATCCGAAAAGGTAGCTTCTCTATCATCCAAAACCGTATGCCCACATATAACCGCTTCTTCTTTTATTTCTGAGCTATAGTGCGCTGTCCAGCCTTGAGCTTTGGTCATTTCATCAGTTTCAAAAACAACATAAAGAGAATTCCCAGAAGATTGAACATCCACAGGAAGAGAATAACCTGTATAAGAGGCTATTTGTTCACTTTGATCGTCTAGACCATCATAAATTTTCACAAAATCGAACCCTTGCTCTACATCAAATTCAGAAAAACCCAACTGCACTACACTATCTTCATCTACGGTAATAGTCCAACTACAACTCAAACTATTCTCATACTTTGAAGAACCACTACCATCAGTAAAAGTACCGCTATTGTCTGTCAAATCAGCATTTCCACAACCTGTATTAGGAATATTTTCAATGGAGTGATAGTCTATAGTCCAACCTTCTTCTTGAACACTTTCATTGGTAGTAAATGCAATATATAAGGTATTAGTTGAAGAGGTAATTTCTACAGGTGCAGTATTACCACTCAAGCTTCTATAGAGGGGAGCATCTTCATCCTCTCCATTATAAATTTTAAGGTAATCAGCACCTGACTCTGTATTCAAGGCTGAAACAGTTAATACAATAAGACTATCAGGGTCAACCTCTATCAACCATGAACACTCAAGGTCATTTTCATAATTTAAGACACCACTACCATCTGAGAAAGAGCCGCTGCCATCAGTGAGTACAGTTTCTCCACATCCACTGATAGGTTCATTTTCTACACTTTCATAGGTTAATTTCCAACCTGTAGAAGTGATAGAAGCATTAGTATTAAATGTAATATACAGTTGAGAGCTACTTGACAAAATTTTGGTAGGAATTTCTGTCCCAGAAAATGAACCTATTATTGTAGCATTTTCGTCTTCACCATCATAAATTGTGAGTGAGTCTGCTTCAAGCTCAGTGTCAAATTGTATAAAGTCTAGTAAAATAAGTTTATCGTCCTCGACATTTATTAACCATGAGCAACTAAGATCATTCTCATAATCACTAGAGCCACTTCCGTCTTCAATAGTACCATTAGAGGCTGTAAGCTCAGTATTACTACAGCCTGTTCCTTGTACATTGTAAGTTACATAGTCAGCTTCCCAACCATTTCTATTAAAAAACTCATCTGATGTAAAAGTAACAAAAAGCTCATTTCCAGAAGAAGTAATGAGAGGTGGTATTTCATCTCCAGAAAAAGTACCTAGTAATACCGCTGTAGCATCATTTCCATCATAAACATTCACCTCGTCATATTTATATTCTGTATCAAAACTAGAAAAACTAAGGTCAATGATATGTCCTTCTTCTGCTTGTATTAACCATGAACAATCTAAATCTATATTATAACCATTTGTTCCACTACCATCTGTAAAACTCCCACTCGTGCCATCTAAAGTATGGTCTGCGCACTCTACACGCGGAATAAATAAACTTTTGTGCATACTACTATAACTTGCCTCCCAACCATTTGAGTTACTTTGGTAATCATCCGATATAAACCTAACATACATTTGATTACTTGAAGATGTAACTACTACTGGAATCGCACTCCCAGATAAAACATCAATAACAGGAGCCATATTATCAACACCATCATATACTTCTACAAAATCAAAGTCATATTCTACATCAAACTCTGAAAAGCTCAATACCACCACACTGTCTTCATCTACTTCTATCAACCATGTACAATCTAAATCATTTTCGTAATCATCATCTCCACTACCATCGGTGAATTTACCACTTGATGCTGTCAAATGATAGGTACATTGTCCCGATAATGAAAAAGAAAACAAACAAAATATAAGGAAATAAAATATACGTAAATACATAATTTTCATTTTTATAAGCCAAAAGTAATCAAAGCACAAAAGAGATATTTCAACAAGAAAAACAAACATATCATCGTGCTAAAAAAGCATTTGAGCTAATTTAAGTTATTTTTTTATCAAAAAACAATTTATCATGAACTTATTCTCTGAATATTTTACAATGAAAAGCAACATTAACAAAATGTAATATAGTATTACCATCATTTTAATAAGATAAAAAACGCTAATACTTACACACTAAAAACACACTTATTCACCATAATAGAAAATCATACTAACCCTATATAAAATAAAGAATTTTTAAAATATCCATAAATATAAACTTAATTAAAACTATAAACAAACTATTAAAACTACATATAATTAATCAAACTAAAAAATTAATCAAACCTATTTCTAATGTGTAACATTAAAAACGACCTAAAAGAACTAATAAGACAGTAACAAATAAGCTTAAACAATGAATTTTAATAAAATATTTAACAATGATTTTTTATTTCCACAGATGTGTTTTTTTTTATCGAAGTGAGTTTAAAGAGGTATAGAAGGCATATAAATTAATCCTACTAAAGAAAAACATGATAAAGGAAGGCTCAATTAGATACTAAACCATAAAAGAGCTAAAACAATATACAGCTTAGGATAAAATTTAAACATGCTTCAAATAGAAATAACAAGAAATCTATGAATTGGCACTTTTTTGTTTCAACTTTGTAATTCAACATTTGTAATACTTCAAATAAGATCCTATGTCTAGTCCAAACTTTATAGATTATGTAAAGTTGTTTTGTAAATCTGGAAATGGTGGAGCAGGTTCAGCACACTTCAGAAGAGAGAAACATGTACCTAAAGGGGGGCCTGATGGTGGTGATGGTGGTAGAGGTGGACATATCATCCTAAGAGGAAACAAACAACTTTGGACGCTATTACACCTCAAATATAGAAAACATATAAAAGCAGAACACGGTGGGCCAGGCGGAAGAATGAGAAGTAATGGCAAACAAGGTGAAGATGTGATATTGGAAGTACCACTGGGTACTGTAGCAAAGAATGCAGAAAACTTTGATAAGCTTACTGAAATTACAGAAGATGGTCAAGAAGTCATTCTATTTGAAGGTGGTAAAGGAGGACTAGGAAACAACAACTTTAAAACAGCTACCAATCAAGCACCTCAGTACGCACAGCCAGGAACAGAAGGAAAGGAAGACTGGGTTATTTTAGAACTAAAAGTACTGGCAGATGTAGGGTTAGTAGGCTTTCCTAATGCTGGCAAATCCACATTACTCTCTGTAGTATCGCAAGCAAAGCCAGAGATTGCAGACTACCCTTTCACTACCCTAGTACCCAATTTGGGCGTAGTATCTTACTATGATGACAAGTCATTTATTATCGCTGATATTCCCGGAATCATTGAAGGCGCAGCAGAGGGTAAAGGTTTAGGGCTACGCTTCTTGAGGCATATCGAAAGGAACTCCGTTTTATTATTTGTAGTACCAGCTGACAGTAAAGACATTAAAAAAGAATATGAGATTCTCCTAAATGAATTAAAAAAACATAATCCAGAACTGATGGACAAAACAAGGGTATTGGGTATTTCTAAATCTGATATGCTGGATGACGAGCTAAAAGAAGAAATAAAAGGTCAACTACCCCAAGGCATCACCTCATTTTTCTTTTCCTCTGTTGCTGGTGAAGGAATATCTACACTCAAAGACGTACTTTGGAAAACAATCAATGAATAAAAAAGAGCACAAAAAAACCTTGACTATTCAGTCTTAGTCAAGGTTTTTTGTGAAAAGATAATGAAAAGAAAAGCCTTAATTAGCTGTCAATATTAGCATATTTTGCATTTTTCTCAATAAACTCTCTTCTTGGAGCTACTTCATCTCCCATCAACATAGAAAACAAATGATCTGTTTCTGCGGCAGACTCAATGGTTACTTTTTTCAAACTTCTATGCTCTGGATTCATGGTAGTCTCCCATAATTCTTCAGGGTTCATCTCTCCCAAACCTTTATAACGCTGTACATGTACCGACTCAGGGTTTCCTCCTGCTGCTAACTCCTGTATAACACGATCTCTCTCGTCATCTGACCATGTATAACGTTGTGTTTTACCTTTCTTTACTAAGTAAAGTGGTGGTGATGCAATATATAAG
>WTJX01000048.1 GCA_011524675.1 Cytophagales bacterium | reverse complement strand
TTAGCGAAAAGAAAGTAAGCATTCGGTTAAGCCTGTTTAGCTCTTTTACAGCCCAAAAAGTAGTAAAGGCGAAACCGCATAACACTAATGAAACAAGGTATCGAATAACTTATTATATAGCTTTAGCTGTTAGCTCTTATTTTATTAAAAAAGCTAACAGCTAATACCTAAAAGCCAAAAGCTCATACGAATAAAGACGTAGTTTACCGAATGCCTACAGAAGAAAGTATAAAGTTTACTTTATGAAGTTAGGAAGTTCCCCAGCAGTTCTTAACGCTTTTTACGTTTTTTCTTGATGGCTTCAACTTTTTGTTGTTCTATTTCGGCTTCTTTGATGAGGCTTTTCCAATCTGAATGTGATGCTTCTGAAGAATCTAGTACAATGCTATACTCTCCCTTGCTCAAATTGATCTTTTGGATCGGCTTGCTTAAGTTATTTTCTATTTCTTTGAGTTTCTCTTGCTCTTCTGTACTACAAAAAGAGACAGCTTTTCCTTTTTCTCTTCCCCTTCCTGTTCTTCCTACGCGATGAACATAGTTTTCTGATGTCTCAGGCATATCATAGTTTACCACATAATCTACATTAGGGATATCTATTCCTCTAGCACTGATGTCTGTCGCAATCAAAATATTAAGTTGACCACCACGAAAGCTTTTCATTATAGCTTCCCTGTCTTTTTGTACTCTATCACTATGTATGGTGTCTGCTTGTATATTTACTCTTTCCATCGCTTTTTTCACTCTTTCTGCCCTTACTTTTGTACGTACAAATACTAGCAATTTGTGAGGTTCATGAGTTTTGATGAGGTTTTCGAGGAAGAAACGTTTGTCGTCCATGGCAACATAGGCGACAGCATGCTCTATGTTTTTGGCTACAGGGTTTTTGGGAGATAGCTGTATGCGGATCGCATTTTTGACTAAAGAATAGGCTATTTTTTTGATGTATTCATTGATGGTAGCGGAGAAAAAAAGTGTTTGTCTATGCTTTGGAATAAACTTCATCAAATCTTGTATATCCTTGATAAATCCCAAATCTAACATATGGTCTGCCTCATCCAAGACCAAAATTTCTATACGATGCAGGCGTAGTACGTCTTGATGTACCAAATCAAACAAACGACCAGGAGTAGCAATAAGGATGTCTATCCCTTCATTTATTTTTTGTATTTGTGGGTCTTGGTTGACACCACCGTGAATACAAAAGACAGTAATACTTGTATGCTTACCTAAGCTTTGAAAAACTTTTTCTATTTGTTGTGCTAGCTCATGAGTAGGTGCCATCACAAGGCATTTTACCCCGTCTGCTCTTCCTTTTATTTTTCTTTCTTGTAGCAGGTGTAAAATAGGTATGGCAAAGGCAGCCGTTTTGCCTGTACCCGTTTGAGCAATCGCCAATACGTCTTCACCTTTTAAGATAGGAGGTATAGACTTGAATTGGATATCTGTAGGCTTTTTGTAGCCTTCTTTGGCGATGGCTTTCTTGATGCCATCGTAAATATGATATTGGTCAAACTTCATATGGCAAAGTTACCATTTTTTTATTCGTATAAGTTATTGTTGATTCAGTCTTTAGGCAGTAGTGAAATAAAAAATGAAAGAGACAGTAGTAGTACTACTGTGTAGTGTTTTTGCGCTGTGATTTTATTCCCCGAAAGGGAAAAAGAAAAAAAGATATTTTGAAAAGAGTGGACTACTCACCAATTTGCAGCATGGAAAAAGAATTGAATATATTAAAAATCACAAGAAATAATATCATCAAGACCATTGATGGCTTATCAATAGAGCAGCTAAACCAAGTACCGCAAGGGTATAACAATAATATAGCTTGGAATGTAGGACACCTGATAGTAACACAGCAGTTGTTGTGCTATAAGATGTCTGGACTGCCTGTCAAGTATGAAGCAAGCATCATAGATGACTTAAAGAAGGGAGCTAGTCCTAGCCAAGAGTATAAAAATATTGATATTAGCTTTTTTAAGAATGAACTGTTGGTTACAGCAGATGGCTTGGAAGAAGATTATAACAATGGTAAATTCAAAGAGTTTACGCCCTATATGACGAGCTATGGCTTTGAACTAAAAAGTATAGAAGATGCGATTATCTTTAATAATTTGCATGAAGCCTTACACTTTGGCTATATCATGGCGATGAAGAGAGCATTGTAAATTTTAAGAAGGCTTTGCAAAACCATCTTTTTGCAAAGCCTTCTTAAAGTATTTTTTATGTGGATGAAGCACTTATGTTATTTCACTCCCATCTCTATGGCTATCTTATTGTCTTTCCAGTATTTTTCTACAATATATGATGAATCAATACCTAGTTGGTGTTCGGCAAAATACTCTTCTAGCTTAGGGTAAATCCTACCTTGAAATATCAACCCTGCTACGGATGTTGCCCTTACTACTTCTCTTTGATGTAGTATTCTATATTCATGACCTGCAGTCAAGGAAGCAGAGGTGTCTTGGGTAACATAACCAATGAAAGCATTGATATGAAACTTGTTTTCTTTGGTAGGTTCTTCCATTTCATAATGCACCATATAGGTAGGTAGTGAATCATTTGCTTTTTCGGTATCTACCTTTTCATACGCATCTCTAAATGCTTGTTGGTCGGCACTACCGTTGAACTCTACTCCTACTAATATATACTCGGAAGTAGTTACTTTATCAATGGCTAACTCTCCACCAGAGGTAAATTTTTGAACTAATAAAATAAGGTAAATACATACAGCTACAATGCTGACAGGGATCAAGATCTTAAACTTCTTCTTATTCATCTATTTTAGGTTTTACGTTTTAAGTAGTCAATTTGCGTTATATAATTATACATATCGGTTCGGTAAACTAAGTCTTATGTTTTAGCTTTTAGAAGGCTTTGCAAAACCATCTTTTAGTACTTACTTTGTTATAAAAAACAAAGCATGTTAAGTAGTATGCTATTGACTTATTACTAAAAAGCTAACTGTCAATACCTAAAAGCCAAGAGCTCATGGGAATTAAGACATAGTTCACCGTATGCTTACAGTTATACCGTAGCTACCACATTTGGCGTTCAAGTATTGACGTTGAATGTGGTAAGTACAAATTCTTAGAAAGTTTTACGTGCACCTACGCCAAACTGTGGTATAAACCCACTGTATTTACCGAAGCCTATGTACATGCTAAAATCTGTAAATAAAGTAAATGGTGCATCATCAAAGTAATACTCTAGTCCTACGGTAGCATTAGGACCAATGCTGCTTGCATTGCCAAGCCAAACCTGTCCCCCGAATCCACCATACCACTCTAAATTGTCCCACTCTTCATATACATCTGTTTGTATCATGTAATAGTTAGCAATAACGCCTATATTATTTAGTCCCCAGTCCAAACCTACAGTCCCTTCTATGGATGAGCTTGATGAGATGTAGGCTTTATATGTACCTCCAAAATAAGTACCTACTTTTATTCCTGCGGTTTGTGTACCAGTGGGTACTTGTGCATGACCACAAAGAGCGGTGAAAAGAATGCCAAAAGAGAAAATGATCTTTTTCATGTGTTTAAAATAAATGTGTTTAAGTGTTCGTGTTTTCATGTATTCAAGTTGAAAAAGCTTTGGGCTTTGAGCGTTTTTTTTTTTATTGTTGACTTATGAACTAAACCAAGTAACGTTTAACCTTTTACCTTCAACCTTTCACATTCGACATGATGTGTTCAAGTTGAAAAAGCCTTTATTTGTATTGTATCTCGTAGAGTTGACTGTAATGCTTTTTGTTTTTTAATAGTTCTGTGTGCGTACCCGACTCTACTATCTTACCTTTTTCCATGACCACGATAGTGTCTGCTTTTTGTATGGTAGAGAGACGGTGTGCAATAACGATGGCTGTTCTCCCTTTCATCAACTTGTCTATAGCATTTTGAATTAAAAGCTCTGACTCTGTGTCTATGGAAGAGGTGGCTTCGTCCAATACAATTACTTTTGGATCATAAACGAGGGCACGCACAAAGGCTAATAGCTGTCGTTGCCCTACCGATAGGTTAGCACCTCTTTCTTGTAGTTTGTAATCTAGTTGGTTTGGCAGTTGATCTATGAAGCTATCGGCACCTACCATCTTGATGGTGTCATACACTTTTTCTTTCGTTATTTTTGGATTACCCAAAACGATATTGTTATATATACTATCTGAAAATAAGAACACATCTTGCTGTACTACTCCTATGAAGGTACGCAAACTTTCAAGTTTGTAAGAATCTATAGGATGTTGATCTATATTGATGTTGCCACTGTCTATGCTATAAAACCTGTTGAGCAAGTTGATGATGGTGGTTTTACCAGCTCCTGTAGAGCCTACTATTGCCATGGTTTTTCCTGCGTCAAGGTCAAAAGAGATGCCTTTGAGTATTTCTTCTCCTTGTTTATAAGAAAAACGTACATTGTCGAAACTGATTTTTCCTTCAATGCTTGTAGGAGTTAATGTGCCATTGTCAGGGATATAGGATGTATCGTCTAGTAATTTTATAATTCTTGAGGTACTGACTACGCCTAGTTGTAAGGTATTGAACCTGTCTCCAATCATGCGTATAGGTCTAAAAAACATACTTAAATACATGATAAAAGTAATGAGCTGCCCTTTTCCTTCTACCCAACCTGCCAATACACCTTTAGAAGCTGACCAAACCAATAACCCTAAGCCTACTGCTCCAATAAACTCTGCCACAGGAAAATAAATGGAATAATATTTTACGGTTTTGATGTTTGCCTCTTGATGTACTTTGTTGATTTCATCAAATTTTTGAGACTCTCTCTCTTCTGCGTTAAAGATTTGTACGACCATCATACCAGAGATTCTTTCTTGTACAAAGGTATTTAGTTTTGATACTGCATTGCGTACCTCTGCAAAAGCTACTTTCATC
>WTJX01000276.1 GCA_011524675.1 Cytophagales bacterium | reverse complement strand
CCTTTGTTTCCATTCCTCTTTTATTCTTCTCATTTTTATCCAGTAAGGAATAAGTGCCACCAACTCTAGCCTTAATTCCACAAAAAAACCTTTGGTTTCAGATAAAAAAGGAAACACAAACATTGTGATAATACAAATATAAATCCCAATAATAGCATCAACTATTGCCACATTAACTGCCCAACTCTTTTCTGTCCATAGCCCAAAAGATACGACACCCTTTATGGAAAAAAGAGAAATAATAAGTATTCCTGTCAACGAATGGGGGCTTGTTGTTTCCAAACCATAAAACGCTACATTAAACGTAACATCAAAAAACCTAATAGTAAACAGATGGGAGCAAGAAAGCCAAAGACCATAAATATCCATAGAAATATTTTAATCCATAGTGGTAATAGCTCCCTTCGCCTTCCCTTATCAGAAGGTAAGTGGTCTAGTATTTCAGTATCTAACATTTCACAAAAATAATTAAAAGAATAAGAATTTCATATGAATCCAAGTAAGCTCAAAAGCAAAAAAACTTCCTCCTCTAAATATCCAACATGAACTATCGTAAGAGCTAAAATAAATAGGTGCAAAAGATGATTTTGCAAAGCCCTCTAAAAGTTTACATCATTTCTACACCTCATTCTTGCTCAAAAGGCTCTTCTTTCTATTTATTTTCCTTATCTTTAGAGCATGTTCAAGTTTTATGTCTTATGCCAAATATCTTGATATTTAAGTAGGCGGACAAAAATAACCGTTTTTTTATCATAAGTATTTTTGGACGACTACTTAAGCAAATGAGTAAACTTTAAACATACTCAGTCACATCATCTATTTATTTAGCCTATATACCTACTTTTATTTAAATACTTATTACTATACTTCTTAGTCTTTACTAGACTCGTGAAGTTAAAAAAGCTTTTACTTATGCCTGTGTATTACAGCGCTTTGCACAAGTTTGCTTATCCATTTTTTACACTTTGTTAATTACGATAAAATTTATGAATCACCATATCCTTTGGGCAGACGATGAAATTGATTTGCTAAAACCCCACATTTTATTTTTAGAGAAAAAAGGCTATCAAGTAACCCCTGTCAACAGTGGGTCTGAAGCCGTAGATTTGAGCAAAGAGCAGCTATTTGATATTGTTTTTTTAGATGAAAATATGCCCGGCCTTTCTGGTTTGGAAGCATTGGCACAGATCAAAGAAGACAAGCCAGACCTACCCGTCATCATGATTACCAAAAGTGAAGAAGAGTACATCATGGAAGAGGCGATAGGTGCAAAAATAGCTGACTACCTCATCAAGCCTATCAATCCAAACCAAATATTACTTTCTATTAAGAAAGTACTAGATAATAGCCGTCTCATTACTGAAAAAACCAATCAATCGTATCAGCAAGAGTTTCAAAAAATCATGATGGCATGTGGCGACGATATGGATCATGATGAATGGGCAGACTTGTATAAAAAAATCATTTATTGGGAGCTAAGGATAGATGAGACAGAAAACAAAAGCATGAAAGAGGTGATGGAGATGCAAAAAACCGAAGCCAATGCCAACTTTGCCAAGTTTATCATGAACAACTATCAAGATTGGCTCAACAATTCGGAAGTATTTGCGCCTATACTATCTCACGAAGTATTTGAAGTACTTGTCTCTCCACACATACAAGAAGAAGAAAAGCTGTTTGTCATAGTCATAGACAACCTACGTTTTGACCAGTGGAAGATGATTTCTTCTTTGATACAGCCCTACTACAAAGTGGACGAAGAAGAAATCTATTACTCCATCTTACCAACTACCACACAATACGCTAGAAATGCTTTTTTCTCTGGTATGCTTCCTTTGGATATGGCAAAGGCTTACCCAGAATGGTGGTCAAATGATGAAGATGAGGGAGGAAAAAACCTTCATGAAGATGATTTTTTGAGAGAACAGTTAAAAAGGCTGAACTTACCTACAGACTTTAACTATTCTAAGGTCATCACCCTAGAGCAGGGGAAAGAAGTATTGGACAACTTTAATAATTTGATTCAAAAAGACTTGAATGTAGTGATCTATAACTTTGTAGATATGCTTTCTCATGCACGTACGGAGATGAATTTAATCAAAGAATTAGCTCCCGATGAGATGGGCTATCGTTCTATTACAAAATCTTGGTTTGCCAACTCACCACTACTAGAGCTTATCAAAAGACTACATGAGAAAAAAATACCGATAGTCATCACCACAGACCATGGCACGGCACATGTAAAAAAACCTGTCAAAATTATAGGAGATAAAGACACCAATACCAATTTACGTTACAAACAAGGCAAGCGTTTGAAGCATGACGATAAGAGTATTTTTGAGGTGAAAGAACCAAGTAAATTATTTCTTCCACAGCAAAACGTATCTACGTCCTATGCCTTTACTACTGGCGATGGTTTCTTTGCTTACCCTAACAACTATAACTATTATGTCAACTATTATAAAGATACCTTTCAGCATGGAGGCATCTCACTAGAAGAAATATTGATTCCTTGTGTGAAGCTATCTCCAAAATAGACATTGCACTACGCTAAAACACATATTATTATACATTAGCTTTCATGCCAAAACAAAAAAAGCCTACTCAATGAGTAAGCTTTTTTTGTTTTTATTAGCTTAGGATTGCTTGTGTTACCCTTAGAAAGAGTAAACAGCTGCTAAACCAATCTGTGCAGCAGTTTTTGTTGCTTTACCATCTGCATCTTTGAAAGATTTTAAGTATGTATCATCAAGCACTCCTTGATCATTAATTACTAATGCGTTGTTTGATCTAGTATTCATATCAACTCTGAATTCTGGGATCAAAGTCAACTGACCTAAAGAAACGTTAGCAGAAGCAGTAACAGCATTTACAGCAGGCTTAGTATCTGCATCTAAATGCGATACAAAATGTTCATATCTCAAACCTACAGTTACTGCCTCAGATACAGCGTACTGAGGATAAAGAGCTACCCCCCAAAAAGAACCATTATTTCTTTGAGATAAGTATCTATCTGTTCCTTTTGCCCATGTCTTAGCAGCATTTACACCTAAATAAAACTCATCTGATAATTGGAAACCAGCAGTCAAGTCGATTTCATCAAATCCACCTTCACTAGCAGAATCTCCAGAAGTCAAATAATTCACATAGATATCGATCCCTTCAGAAGGAGCAAAGTGTACTTGTGCACCTAAGTCAAATTTACCATTGTTTGAGTACCCATTAACATCATTGAATACACCAACCATAAAGTCAAAAGACTCAGAAGGAGCTACGTTCAATTTCAAACCAGCATTTTGGAATGGACCGTTAGTAAATAAATATGAAGTAGAGTAGTTGAAGTTATCAACAGGAGAGATTACCTCATATCCTACGAATGTACCCATATATCCCATATCAAATGAAACTACATCACTCAAAGCATATGATACATAAAGATTCTGAATGTTAAATTGTTCCGACTCTTCACTATCTGTAAGTGGTAATGAACCTAAACTTCTTGGACCAAAAGAAAGATCTGCTACAAATGAAGCTTTTCCTACTTCTTTAGAAGCAATCAAGTTGACCATACCCAAAGAAAATGAGTGGTGATCTTCATTAAAAGATGTAGGAACTTGCCCTTCACCAGAGAAGTCATACTTATAGTAAGTATCTACTGACCCAGAAAGTACTAATGGAGTAGATTCTTGTGCTTTTGCGCCACTTACTCCTAGTAAGGCAGCAGCTAAGATTAACGTAATCTTTTTCATAACTTTAAATTAAACTGTTTTGTTTGTTGCTATTTTTATAATTCAATTAACAGCAATTTCTAGCATACGTAACGAAACTTTTACTAG
The DNA here is from genome assembly GCA_011524675.1 of Cytophagales bacterium. Lineage (GTDB taxonomy): Bacteria > Bacteroidota > Bacteroidia > Cytophagales > JAAEPT01 > WTJX01. The sequence continues at coordinate 1,059 of WTJX01000276.1, read as the reverse complement.
AAAAAACAGTGTAAACATAAGCATCTCATTTTTACAGGGCAAATTTTTTTAGCTAAAAAATATGTTTTTTGTTGACTTTGGCCTTTAAAACGATGGACAAGATTATGTTTAATTCAGTAAATGATGTGAGAAATACAATAAAAAACAAGCTATTTCAGAGCATAAAGACAGTTCATCCCCAAAAAACCCTAGGCAAACTAGCAATTCATATAGAATTTGTGGAAAATAATGCGAATTAACACTTATCTAAGACTCAAAAGCTACTCTACTGATAATGCTTCTACCTAGTGTAACTTCATCTGTATATTCTAGTTCTCCCCCTACAGGAATACCTCTGGCGATGGTACTGACTTTGACATCTAAGTCTTTGAGTTTTTTACTGATGTAGTAGGCGGTGGTATCTCCTTCCATAGTAGGACTGAGGGCAAGAATTACTTCTTTTATTTGTTGCTTTGTTACTTTATCTATGAGGGATTGTAAGGTAAGTTGGTTAGGGCCTATGCCGTCCATAGGGGAAATAATTCCTCCTAGCACGTGGTAGTGCCCGTTGTATTGGCTTGTACCTTCTATGGCAAGTATGTCTTTGGTGTCTTCTACTACACAAACGAGCTTCTCATCCCTGTAGGCACTACTACAGATATTACAAATCTCTTTGTCTGAGATGCTATGGCAGTTTTGGCAATAGACTGTCTTCTCTCGTAAGTCGGTGAGGGTCTGTGCGAGCTTTTGTACTGACTTCTTTTCTTCTTTGAGCAAATGAAACGTCAAGCGCAGTGCCGTTCTCTTACCTATGCCTGGTAGCTTTGAAATTTCTTCTACTGCTTTCTCTACTAACTTAGAAGGGTACTCCATATGACAAACGAACTAAAATTAAAAAGCTAAATACTTACCAATAAAGGTAATAGATATTATAGTTCTAAAACACTTCTGCTGAGATTCCTCTATCGCAAATAGCATTTCTCATAGCTGCCAACGCACTAAAGCTACCTAGCTTGACAGCGCACTTACCTTTGTAGTGAATGATAAGTGTACATTGCTCTGCTTGCTCCATCGTATGAT
>WTJX01000367.1 GCA_011524675.1 Cytophagales bacterium | reverse complement strand
GCATATGATTTATCAAATGCTTACAAGATTTTATTTCACTATATTATTACTCATGTTCAAAGTATTCGCTAGCGATGTCAAGTGAGTCGGGAAAGATGTAGTTTACACGGAAACTCTTCAAATGAAGCATCATGGTTTCACGATATTCTTTTGAAGTAACCGTCATCTCTTTAGCCGCGTTTTTCTCTACTTCTATCGGAGGGATGCCTCGACCAATGATTTTGGAAAGTAATCCCCAGCCATTGCCGTAAATTGAGATTTTAAACTTTGATTTGATGGTTTCGCTTGGGCGTATGCTTTCATTGTTACTGAGTACATGCACACGTACAGGGTAGGAAATGATGGCGGTGTGGTTGGTGTCCATCGCATGAAAAAACCAAAAGATCGTGGCAATAAGAAAGCATAAAAGAAGAACTTTTGTCCTTCCTTGAAACGATACTTTTGGTCTATTCAGTTGCATTTGTTTTATTTTGTAGCAGGTGCTGTTTCTCCTTTGTTTTCATTAGAGATAGAAGATTTTTGCATTTTTAGTTTCATACCTCTATCTACTTCTATCTGTACAGTTTCTCCTTCTACGGCTACTATTTTCCCATAGATACCACCAGCCGTAACGACATTATCTCCTTTTTTAAGATTATCTCTGAATTGTTTTGCTTCCTTCTGCTTTTTTTGTTGTGGTCTTATCATGAAGAAATACAGCACTATAAACATACCTCCAATAAGTATCATGCCTGAAAAGTTACTCCCTCCCCCTGCTAGTGGAGCTGCTTGTAATAAAATCATATTGATTTGTTTTTAAAAATGAATTGTAAAAATTGTAGTAGTTTATTTTCATGTATATCCATTCAATAAACCACGTATTGTATTTTAGTTTTTCTTTACTTTTTATCTACCTCTACCATACCAGTAAGTTGCAGTCTCATGACTTTAGGTGTCGCGTCGGTATATATTCTTATGCTTTTAACCATTTTGCCTTGCTTACCCGCAGAATTGAACTCTACATCTATTTTACCTTTACTTCCAGGGGTAATGAGTCTCCCTTTTTCATAGGTAGGTACTGTACAACCACATGAAGCATTAGCATTAACGATCTTCACCGTCTGATCGCTTGTATTGGTAAAGGTAAAGGTATGTTGTACTACTGCACCTTGTTTGATAGTACCAAAGTTGTAATGATATTCATCAAAGCTAAAAATAGAGTCTCTAGGTACATCTTGAATAGTTTTTTTCTTTGAAGTAGCTTCATTCACTTTTGACTTTATATCCTCTACCGTAGCAGGAGTACTAGCATCATGTTCATGTGGATGATCGTGGTCATGACCGTTGTTGCTCACTTCTTGTTGGTTGCAAGCCGTCAATGCTGCAACCATGCTAATTAAAATAATTGACTTTTTCATGTATTTAAAATGTATTCAAGTGTTCTTGTGTTCAAGTATTCAAATTAATAACTATGTAGCAGGTAGTTATTGTAAGCTTTCTTTTATCATTGCCTTATAAAGCTAACCTTCTTTAATCTTTCTAAGAGCGATAGATTTAAAAGCCATGATTTTATTCCACGAAAGTGGTAAAATAAAAACATTCTTTATTGATACTTTCCTGCTTTTAATAAATGAACCAAATTTTGAAACAAATATAGTTAGTTTTTTCTATTGACAATACTCTTATTTATTGTCAATCAATCCCCTTCCACTTTTTTTGATTTCACCACTTTTGCTTAGCTCTTTTGATAGCGAATCTAAAATACCATTGACAAATTGTTTACTCTTTGGCGTACTGTACTTTTTGGATAGTTCTATATACTCATTGATCGTTACTTTTACAGGTACACTTGGGTGATGTAACATTTCTTGTATTGCCATTTTGACAATGATTCTATCGGTAAGTGTTACCCTCTCTAAGTCCCAATGTTTGAGTTTTTCGGTCATGAGACTATCTACCTTTTTATCTTCATCTAATGTCTCATGATAAAGTTGCTTCCAAAAATCTTCGTCTTCATCCTTTAGTACTGTACTAAAGAGGTCTTTATCGCTAATATCTTCTAACTCTTGTTTTAATACTCTCAGGCATAAGCCTTTTAATATTTCTAAGTTCTCCTGATAATTCAGGTTTTTTTCTTTGATTTCTGTTTCTACGAACTCACTTTTAAAGATGATTTTTACTATCTTTTTCATGAGTTGAAGATCCTCTTCAGGGCTTGTCTCTTTATGAAGGGCTTCTTTGTAGGTTTCGTTTTCTAGGCAGCTGAGGTAGATCTTTTTGACCAATAAGGGATCAGGCAAGGGCACTTTGTAGGATAATACAGCAGTTTTTAGCGAAGGACTTTGAGATAATGCTTTAAAATAGCGATTGTTTTGAATGTTGTACTCCGAAGATGTAAAGCCCAAAGAGCTTACTTTCATACTATTTTCTTTCTCTTCCCTAAGTTTTATTCGTTCTAAAAATTGTGCAGGAATGCTTATGAGAGACAAAAAGCTTTTATTGATAGAAAAGAGGTCTGCCGATAGACGTTTTTTAATGTCTATCTTAAGGCTTTCTTCAGCTTGATAGTACTCTTTGATCTTTTTACTTGCTACAGTATCTACCTCATCATTTTCAGAACGAACAAGACTTTTGTTTTTATAACTATCCAAAAAGAGTTTTTTGGCGCTATTTGCCTGTGAAGATAAAAACTCTTTGTCTTGTGGAATCATCGAATTGAGGTCTGGAGCAAAGTATTGCTCTATCTCACCAGCAATCAAAGTGAGCTGTGCTTGTTTCGCTATCTCATAGGCATATGCCGACTGCATCACCTTTATTCGTAAAAACCTTCTACTAAGCATAATAAAGAACGTTGCCAAATAAATCTGGCGAAAGTTGGGGTTTATTGAAAACTCTCGTTTACTTTTGTTTCGCATGCAAAAGTAGGCTTTTAGAAAAACTTTCAATAACTTCTTGCTGAAAAAATGTGAATCAAAAAAATAAATCTGCCCTTACAGATGAAAGAACTTAAATACCTCAATAAATATTTCGTCAAATACAAAAAGCATCTCCTACTGGGAGTACTTTTCATCAGCTTGACTGTATGCTTTCAGATTGTAGGACCACAGATGGTGCGTGAATCTCTAGACCTCATCACTTCTTACCTAGAGCAAGCAGATAACCAGAACTTAACTGCCGAGCAAAAAACAAGCTTTGGTTATCGACTATTGCAGTACGCAGGTGTATTGTTGATCGCGGCTCTTTTGAGAGGGGTCTTTTTATACGCTACAAGGCAGACGGTCATCATCATGTCACGCCGTATAGAATATGATCTCAAAAATGAAGTCTATCGACACTACCAAAGCTTACCCTTAAGCTTTTATCGTAAAAATAAAACGGGCGACTTGATGGCGCGTATCTCCGAAGACGTAAGCAAAGTAAGAATGTATCTAGGACCAGCTATCATGTATGGCATTAACCTCATCGTGCTTTTTACTATTACGGTCAGTTATATGGTTTCTGTCAATAAATGGTTGACACTTTTTGTATTACTCCCCTTGCCTATTTTGTCAATCAGCATTTATTATGTAAGTGATCGCATGAATGTGCAGTCAGAACGTATTCAACGCAGCCTATCCAACCTATCTACTTTTGTACAAGAAGCTTTTTCGGGCATCAGAGTACTAAAATCTTTTGTGAGAGAAGATGATTCTAGTGAACGCTTTACCCAAGAAAGTAAGCAGTACAAGAAAGAATCTTTGAAGTTGGTAGCCATCAACTCATGGTTTTTTCCTTTGATTTTGGGAATGATAGGAACGAGTACCGTTATAGCCGTATATGTAGGAGGAAATGAAGCGATGAAAGGCAATGTATCGGTAGGAAATATCGCTGAGTTTATCATCTATGTCAATTTACTTACTTGGCCTGTAACTTCGTTGGGATGGGTTACAAGCATCATACAAAGAGCAGCCGCATCCCAAGAAAGAATCAATGAATTTTTGAGTCAAAAAACAGATATCGTATCAACGACAAACATCAAGACATCGATAGAAGGCACTATTTGCTTTAACAAAGTCTCTTTCACCTACCCTTCCTCTGGCATAGAAGCGGTGAAAGAGGTTTCTTTTGAACTAAAAAAAGGAGAGAAATTAGCGTTGATTGGTGGGACAGGCTCAGGAAAAAGTACAATTGCCAACCTTATCTGCCGACTCTATGACCCTACAAATGGAGACATCATCGTAGATACACAAGACATTAAAGCCTATGACCTAGCGCATTTGCGTAGTCATATAGGCTATGTGCCACAAGATGTATTCTTGTTTTCGGACACAATACAAAACAATGTTGCTTTTGCGGATGAAACGGTGTCTATGGACGTGATCTCCCAAGCGACCAAAGATGCTTATGTACATCATAACATTATGGATTTCCCTGATGGCTTTCAAACGCTTGTAGGAGAAAGAGGCATCACACTTTCTGGTGGGCAAAAGCAACGTATTTCTATTGCTCGTGCTTTAGTAAAAAACCCAAAACTATTGATTCTCGATGATTGTCTTTCTGCGGTTGATACCAAGACCGAAGACATTATTTTGAATAACTTACAAGCTGTAATGAAGGACAAAACGGCACTCATTATTTCTCATCGCGTATCGTCTGTAAAATTTGCCGACAGGATTTTGGTCTTAGACGATGGGCGCATCGTCGAAAGCGGTACACACGATGAACTATTGTCTCAAAAAGGACTTTATAAGCAGTTTTGTGAACAACAACTGCATTCAGAAGGTATTAAATAATACTTTTAAAGGTGAAAGGTTAAATGTTGAACGTTAAAAGTTAAAGGTTCAGTCTAACTCATAAGACAATGCTTAAAACCTAAAACGTAGAACCTATAACGTAAAACGTATATAAACACATGAAACTACCATGTCGAATGTCAAAGGTCTAATGTCTAATGTGGCGT
>WTJX01000205.1 GCA_011524675.1 Cytophagales bacterium | reverse complement strand
AAATTAAAATCCTACACCTCAACATAAACGTTTTCGATGTCAACGCATGACTAATTCGCAGCATGAGTTTTTATATAATAAACAGCCCCAAGCAAGAGGAGAACAGCCCCAACCGCCAAGAGCGTTTTATGCTGTTTCTTAGGCGGTTTTTCGCTCTCCTTTTCGGGAGGTGTAACCGTAGTCTTATTTACTTCTGTAGCCTTAGTCTTTACTTCCTGTTCCTTTTCAGCCACCTTAGACTCATCCTTCTGTTGCCTTCTAGTCTTAGCCACCGCAGCCGTTTTATGACTAGCACTAGTCCACTTAGCACTTTTCTTGTGGGGATAGGCTTTAGCATCCTGTTCCTTTTTATGCTGCCATTTCTTAAATTCTTTTTGTGCAGCCTTGTGTACACGAGCTTGTTCCTTTTTCTTTTTTCTCCTCAGCCACCGCTTTCTTTTTTTTAAAGCAGAACGAGTAAGCCCCGCAGCCACCATAAAACCATCCTCCTCCAGTTCATTGCCATGCAATCCCAAATTCTTATTGTGTGTTTTCATATGTTTATACGTTTTACGTTATAGGTTTTAAGTTTTACGTTTTAGAACTAGTCCATAGTTCAGCGCTTTTAGCCGTTAATTTTTGGCTTCTTAATGTCTTATAGTCTTAAAATCTAAAAGTCTTATTGTAAATCGTCAATCGTTCAATAGTAAATTGTCATGCCACTTTCGTGGAATCAAATCTCGTCTTTGATCGTTAGCCTGTTTGATTTTTGTCATTTGTTTTTTGTGGTTTCACTCATAACCCATAACTCATAACCCAATATTATCTTTAATCACTAACCACTGCTTATCTGCTTCTTCGGTAAATTACCCCCACCACAAGCAATACACCAGCTACCCACAACCACGGATGAACGCCAGTTTTAGGTAAAGGCGCATTTCCATTACCTATGTCAACAGTAGCAGCCTGCCGAGACGCACTATCATCCTCCAACATGGTTTTACGCATGATCTTATTGCGCAATCTCCTTTCTTCATTGGCTATCTTTAGCGAATCCGTTTTTGCTTCACGCCTCTCCATACGGTTATTTCTTCTTCTTCTAGCTCTTTTTCGACCCTTCTTTCCTCTAAAAAGAAAATCATAAGTCTCAGTAGATTGCGTATTCATATCTTTATCTATTCAAGTTCAAAAAATGGCTTTGCAAAGCCTTCTACTATTCTTAGATTGATGTCTTAGAGGGGCTAGCTAACATCCAAAGCAAACACAGCAGAATTACTACTGCACCTGCCTTTTGAATAAATTTCGTCTGTAGTCGATAATCCAATGCCTTCCCCTTACTCTGCGCTGCCAACGCCTCCTTATGCGCTTTATACTTTAACATGCTTTGTAAGACAGTAGTACTAGCCTGTGTTTCCACCATCTTGCGTTCCTGCTTCGTATTTACCATACTTCCAATGCTTTGCCCCAATGAGCCTACAGCACCAGCAATAGCACCAACAAAAGAATCTTCTTGACTTAACGCAGCCTGTTTGTTCGTTAGCAAGACCGTCAACCCCTCACGAAAAGACCGTTGGCGTAAGCCCAAAAACACACTGTCAAGCAAGGCTTTGCCATCACTATCAGCACTCACAGGCAAACCAAAGCGTTTGAGTAAAGCTTTCACCTTGCCAGTCTCATCAACGATCAGCTTTCCCAATAAATCCAATAAGGCTTTTTCTTGTGCGCTATGTACCGTGTTTTTTGCCATTTTTTACGTTCTAGGTTCTTTACGTTTTACGTCCTTTGGGACGAGTCCATAGTCGATGGTCAATAGTCTATGAGCTTTTAGCTTTTTAAAAAGAGCTTTGCGCTGTGCGACTTGCGGTATGCGCTTTTTGGTCAATGGTCTCTTAGCTTTTTGCTTCTTACGTCTTTTGTCTATTTTCTTTTATCTAAAGTCTTATTATAAATAGTCAATCGTTAAATCTTACATTGGAGTCCATTCGTTTGTACTTTGTAGCTCGTACCTCGTACTTTTTTATAAAAGCACACATAAGCAACCCACACTATCCCCTTCTTTAATCTTTAATCCTTAATCTTTCAACTTTTAATCATACACCCAATGCCAATACCAGCAAGCGCAACAAGGGCAATGCTCAATCCAAAAGCCTGTCCCTCCTTCAAACCTAAAAATCTAAAAGAACTAGCCTTATCCTTGCGCTTTGATCCAATGCTTGACTTTTCTTTTTGAGGAGAATCTTCTCCTATAGATTTACACTCTTTTTCTGCTACATAAGCATCATTCGTGTGTTTACCTTCTTCAAGCTTACGCAAGCGCAACGCATTCCATAAAGACTCCGCTTCTTTCCTAAGCACTTGGTCTTCCAATGCCAAAGAAGCCTGTTTACTCTTTTCTTGGTACAACTGTTCCAAAGCCGAAAGGCTCAAATGCTCATAAGATGACGGCAAGTTTTTGTGATCCTCTTTTAAAGCAGAACCACAATTACCACAAAAGTTACTTTCTCCGTCATAAGAAAAATGTTGACACGCACCACAATACTGGTATTCGCTCGTCTTTACATCATGCGTCTTCAAGAGAGCCTTCCGATCAGGATGTTCATGCAGCAAAGCCTTTACAAAAGGCTGTCCCTCCTTACGGATCAAATATTTCGTCTTGTCCACCAAAGCATGTACATCTCTCGGTACGCTTTTCCCCTGCTTACGCAAAAGCTGGCGCACCCCCTTGGGGTTGCCATATACGATATAGTCAATTCTCTTTTGCGTAAAAGGACTTCTATTACTACTACTATTCATAGAAGATATATTTAGTGTTACTACCTTACTTTTCAAGCTGCTCTACCTCTCGTAAAGCAACTTATCGTCTTCTCCTTCTTCTGCGTCTGCGTCTAAAACGAGGTTTTCTTATTTTTACTTTAGGACGCTTGCGAATTACCCTTCGTACTTTAGATTTCTTACGCTTCTTTTTCTTTTGTTGTAAAAGGTCAAGCTGCGGTAAGCCCGTCGTCCTAGGAGCTTGCGACAATTCCGCCACATTATTTCCTTTCAACAGATTGCCCATATTTGCCCTAGCCCTAATCGTAAAGGTAAACACCACTGTAGCCTGAGCCTTTACCGTCAAGCGTAAAGAGTCCTGTCCAGTAACATCCATCTCAAAAGCAGCATCATCTATCAACTGCTGCGTAAAGTTTTGAGGGGAAGTAGCATTCCTTGGCTGATACACCCTAGCTGTATTAGAACCTGTAGCCGTTCTTCGTGTAACTTTGAGTACATTGTCAAACTGCAAAGGATTAGATACAGACATTTTCATTCCTGCTATCTTAAAAGGATTTCCTTTACTCTCCTCTCTCACTTCCTTATGGCTACTTTCTTCTACCACCACAGCTACACCATCTGCCTGTGCTGCCGACTCATTACCACCAAAAATGATGGCCTCCGCATCCACATCAGAAGTATTGCTCACCACTATCGTTAGCGTCCTATCGTTGGCATCAATCTTTCCTACATTGGAGGTATAGGCATCATAGCTATCATCATAACCGTCATAGTCATCATCCTCTATATACTCCACCGTAGCATAGTCATCTTCCTCTTCATAGAAGTCGTCCTCGTCATCTTCATAAAAATCATCTTCGTACTCGTCTTCGTAGAAATCATCCTCATATTCATCGTCATAGTCATCATAACGATCCTCTGCTTCCTCTTCGTAACGTCTTAATTCATCATCGTAATTCATTTGCTTTAGATTTGTAAGAACATGTTTACACTGTTAAACATATCCTCGGTTACTTCGTTTCTTTTTTAGCGTCCTCGCTTTTCTTTTTAGCTGCTTTTTTGGCTTTCCACGCATCAATCTTTGGGCGTGCCATCATTCCAGAGATCACCCCCACCACCAGTATCAAAGCACAGATACCTACAGCTTTTTTATCAATATCCATTTGTTCATTGTTTATCAGGCTTCACCTTCTTGTTTTGAGAAACCCATTTTTACTTACTAAAAGAAGGCATTTTTAGTGTCATGCCATACCCCAAAACTGCATGTTATAAGTGAAAAAAACGAGGTTCATTTTTGTACTTAGTACCAAGTTTTAGATATTCGCATCCTTTTTCAATGCAACATATGGAGCACACATTTCCACAATATTTACAACTACAAGAAAGCCAGTTTGTCAAAAGAATCAACGAATGGACGTGGGAGAGCTACATTTGGAGTGAAGAGAAAGGATGGCAATACCAACAAACCACCCTTGTACCAAGTCTAGCAGAAGACTACTTTCAAAAATTTCAATTAAGTACCAAAAATTCTTTTGAGGAATGTGTGCAGTACTACCAAAAGCAAAAAAATAAGGGGTGTTATTAAAAATGTATTATGGAATATTGTAATGGAGTGTTTGTTCCAAAGTGTGAGTCTAAAAGAAAAATTGAATTGTTTACATCTTTTAAAGATGTAAGTCCTTTACTTCTTGATATAAATACGTTATGTTTTTATTCCTCTCAAAAGATTTTGAAAGACCTTATTTCCGTAGTAAAAGGAGAGTTTCTTTTTGAATATGAGTGGGCTGGGATGAGGACAAGTTTTGAGTCAGATAAAGAAATTACGCTTATAGAGGATATGACTTCTTATGAACCTGATATAAGGTTAAAAACGAGCGAATTTGTTCAGTTGTTTAAAGAGCGTGTCGCCTTTATGGAGTCTTTCAAGAATGAAGAACATTTGTTACGTGATACACAAAATGCGTGTAAACAAATTTTAAATAACCCGAAATCTTTTTTATGTCAAGATGGATTTTATCGTGTGATTCAAGACTCAATTAAATTTGTTTTTTATTTACATCCTAATGATTTTAAACTAAATGAACATGAAATCATGTCTTCTTTTGAAGTATTAGAGCGGTTTGTTCATTATTCTGATTAAACGTAAATAATCAATTACCTCATCATAAATTAAAGTACATAC
>WTJX01000584.1 GCA_011524675.1 Cytophagales bacterium | reverse complement strand
CTTCATGTACTATCTTGATTTCTTCTGTAGAAACAAGAGATGAACTCCCTCCTATTTTTCGTTTTACAGCAAAGACAAAACTCTTTAAGCTCTTACCTACTGCATTTTTCAACCCTCCTAAATTGATAGCTTGTTGGTTTTTTGGAACAGAAAGGAAAGCATTACTCCATCAAATATTAGATGACACCGACCTCTACTTCGCAAAATGGGCAGTCAATGAACTCATAAATTGGAAAAATAAAGACAGTCTTACACATAACTGCCTAAAGATAGAAGGAGAAAAGGATCGTTTGCTCCCTCCGACAAAAAGCCAAAAGAAAGTACTTATCACTAGTGGTGGTCATTTGATGATCGTAGATAAGGCAGAAGAAATAAGTCTCGTTATTAACCGTTGGCTAGAATCTCACTCACTATATATAAGAAGGCTTTATTTGCTTTCGACGCTCAAGCATCTAAGAATCTATCGCCAACAACTCTTCCACCATTTTCTTAGAACCACAATAAAAAGGGCTTCGCTGTTGGTGCCAGGTAGGCTTTATTCCAAGTATGCGTTTTTCACCGTCTGTTGCTACCCCTCCTGCCTGTTCTGCTATCATTGCCAAAGCATTACATTCAAACGATAGGCGTAGCTTTCCATCTGGACTCAGATGATGTGAAGGATAAAGATACACTCCACCTTTGAGTAAGTTTCTATGAAAGTCACATACTAGCGAACCTACATAGCGAGTACTCAAATGCTTATCTTTACACTGCTTGATGTATGCTTTTATTTTAGTAGGAAACTCCTCAAAATGATTTTCATTGACAGAAAAATACTCTCCCGACTCTGGCTGTTGGATATTTGGGTGAGATAAAAAATATTCGCCTAAAGAGGGTTCATACGTAAAGCCATTTACACCATAACCCGTAGTATATACCAACATGGTAGAAGCACCATATAAGACATAGCCTGCAGCTATCTGTTTGTCTCCTTCTTGCAGAAAATCTTCATTGGTAAAAGGAGTACCAGGCTCCGATACACGCTCATAAATAGAAAACACCGTCCCTACTGCAATATTGACATCAATATTAGATGAACCATCCAACGGATCAATCACCACTACATATTTTGCATTGGGATTACCTGCATCTATGATGCCTTCACTTACTTCGGACAATATACCACATACCTGCCTACCACGAACTAAGGCCCTAGTAAAGCGTACATCTGCAATAACATCTAGCATACGTTGCTTTTCGCCATGTACGTTCTCTTCATCGGTCATCCCTTCTATTCCGCTCAATCCTGCACGATTAATCTCTCTACTAATGACTTTTGAAGCTAATACGATATCTTTGAGCAACTGAGACAGCTCACCTGTTGCCTGTGGAAACTCGGCTTGCTTTTGTGCAATGAAACGATCAATCGTTGTACCTATCGGATAGGTGAAATCATCCAATTCGGCTTTCTTCTTATCAAAGTACATAAGTGAAAAGTTTTTTAAGATTCTTAGATTATAAGGCCTTAAGACGTTTAGATTATAAGACTTTAAGACAACAGATGTTAAAAACAGTGCGATTAATAGTACGAAGTATAGAGTACAAAGTACAAGGTACAAGGTACGAAGTACCAAGTACCAAGAAAATAAAAGCACTTAAAAACTAAGCGCTATTGACTATTGACCATAGACCATAGACTATAGACTATCGACTATGGTCTATTGACTATTAACTAACTACTAAACCGCTTCCTCTTTCATCACTTTCACAGCAGCCTTTCCTGACGCTAATCTTGCTTTAGGTATTCTAAACGGAGAGCAAGATACGTAGTCTAAGTCTAATGTATTGAAAAAGTCGATAGAATCTTCGTCACCACCTTGCTCACCACAAACGCCTATTTTAAGGTTTGGTTTCTCGGCACGACCTTTTTCGATTGCCATTTTTATCATGGCTCCTACTCCAGCTACATCTATTTTGGCAAAAGGATCACTTTCTAGTACACCATTCTTCACATATTCAGTGATAAATTTACCAGAATCATCTCTACTAAAGCCAAATGTCATTTGTGTCAAGTCGTTTGTGCCAAAAGAGAAATAATCTGCGTGTGTAGCAATTTCGTTGGCTACGGTACATGCTCTAGGTACTTCTATCATTGTCCCTATTTTCATCCCAGCCAATTTGTTTTCAGTATCAAGCTCAGCTTTGATTTTTTCTACTCTTACTCTTAGCGATGCCAGCTCCGTAGGGTTTCCTACTAAAGGAATCATAATTTCTGGGTTCGGAGTATTACCTGTTTCTGCCAATACTTCCAAGGCAGCCGTAATGATCGCTCTCGCTTGCATTTCGTAAATCTCAGTGTATAGGATACCCAAACGACAGCCTCTAAGCCCCATCATAGGATTTACCTCTTCTAGCTCCTCAATTGTTTTTTCTATATCTTCAACCTCCAAGTCCAAGGCTTTTGCCATTGCAGCAATTTCTTCTTTTCCTTTCGGTAAGAACTCATGCAAAGGAGGATCTAATAATCTGATATTCACAGGGTAACTACCCATGATGCTCAAAATACCTTTAAAGTCTTCTTTCTGGTATGGATATAGCTTTTCTAAGGCTGCCTTTCTGTTTTCTGTCGTATTGGACATTATCATTTCGCGAATATCCATGATACGCTCTTCGTCAAAAAACATGTGTTCAGTTCTACACAGTCCAATACCTTTTGCTCCAAACTTGATTGCATTTTCTGCGTCAGTAGTAGTATCTGCATTTGCCAATACATTCATTGCACTATACTCATCAGCCCAATTCATGATCGTATTGAAATCTTCGCTCAACTCAGCATTGCTCGTAGGTACTTTACCGATATACACCTTACCTGTGCTACCGTCTATAGATATATAATCACCCTCTTTGAGTAACTGATCTCCTATTTTCATTTCTTTTTTCTGCTCGTTGATGTCCAAGTCTTGACAACCCGACACACAACATTTTCCCATACCTCTTGCTACTACCGCAGCATGGCTGGTCATACCTCCTCTAGCAGTCAATACACCGTTAGAAGATATCATTCCTTTGATGTCTTCTGGTGAAGTCTCTATCCTTACCAAAACAACCTCTTCTCCGGCTTCAAAATGCTCTGCAGCAGTCTTAGCATCAAAGTATATTTTTCCTGTAGCAGCTCCAGGACTAGCAGGTAAACCTACCGTAGCTTCTTTAGTGCTTTTAAGTATTTCTTTGTCAAACTCTGGGTGCAATAATTGGTCTATCTGAGAAAGATCCAAGTTTTTGATTACCTCAGACTTTTCGAGTAAGCCTTCACTTACAAAATCTACCGCAAGCTTGACCATGGCAGCAGAAGAACGCTTACCATTTCTTGTCTGTAATAAGTAAAATTTACCTTTCTCAATGGTAAACTCAATGTCTTGCATATCGTTATAGTGCTTTTCGAGCAATGCAGAAGACCTTACCAACTCATCATAAACTTCTTTGTTTACATCCTCTAGCTGTGCGATAGGCATCGGAGTTCTTATCCCTGCTACCACATCTTCTCCTTGTGCATTCATCAAGAACTCACCGAAAAATTTATCCTCTCCTGTTGATGGGTTTCTAGTAAACACTACCCCTGTACCAGAGTCGTCTCCCATATTTCCAAACACCATCATTTGTACGTTTACAGCCGTACCCATTTCGTCAGGAATGTTGTTTATTTTTCTGTAAGTGATGGCTCTGTCATTGTTCCAAGAACTAAATACTGCCTCTATGGCAGAGTATAACTGCTTTACAGGGTCTTGCTCAAAAGCATTTCCTGTCTCACTTAATACAACCTCTTTGTATTCTTTGATGATTGCTTTTAAGTTTTCTTCGCTTAGGTCTTGGTCGCTTTCGATTCCATTCTTTTCTTTAACCTCTTCCATGATCTCTTCAAAGTTGAACATTGGAATCTCTAGCACTACATTGCTATACATTTGGATAAATCTTCTGTAGCAATCCAATGCAAACCACATAGAACCTGTAGAAGCCGCAAAGCTTTCAATATTGTTGTCGTTTAAGCCTAAGTTTAGGATGGTATCCATCATCCCCGGCATAGAAATCACTGAACCTGAACGTACAGAAACCAATAAACATGGATCACCACCAAAGCTTTTGTTTACCTGCTTTTGTAGTGCTTCTAAAGCTACATCTGTTTGCTCTTTGATGTCTTGATTGATGGTATTGTTATCGAAAAAATATTGATTACACGCTTCTGTACTAATGGTAAAACCAGCAGGTACAGGCAAACCAATATTAGTCATTTCTGCTAGGTTAGCTCCTTTACCACCTAACAAATTTTTCATTTGTTTATTTCCTTCGGAAAAATCGAATACATACTTCTTCATATCAATTTATGGTTTATTTATTATTTCTTTCTACTTTTCTTTAATTGTGTCATAATGATCTCGGCAGTTTCTTCTATCGCCCTATTGGACACATTCACTACCTTACAACCGATTCGCTTCATTAAGTCATCGGCAAAGCTCAACTCTTCTATGATCTTATTCATATCAGAATAGTCAGAGCTGCCTATCACTCCCATACTAGAATCTCTAGTGGTTCTGATTTCGTTTAACCTCTCAGAGGCAATGGTCAAGCCTATAATCTTGCGAGGAGATATTTTAAATAAGCCTTCTGGTACTTCTACTTCCTTGACTAAAGGAATATTGACTACCAAATAGTTGTGATACGCCAAATAAATACTCAATGGCGTTTTAGAAGTTCGAGACACTCCTATAAGAACGACATCGGCTTTTTTGAGGGATTGATAACTTCTGCCGTCGTCATTATTGATTGCAAACTCTATGGCTTCTATCTTATCATAATAATCTTGACCTAAGTCAAAGGAATTTTTTTGTTTGAACACTGGAGGGGTTTTCAGGATATTTCCAAGTGTTTTGATGGCAGGTGAGAGTACATCTATGCACTCTACCCTATGT
>WTJX01000033.1 GCA_011524675.1 Cytophagales bacterium | reverse complement strand
ATAAACGCAACATTGTGCAGAAACGGGTGGTTACGGTTATAAATCGTGTTTTTTTTATGAACGCCACGTTTAAAATGCGCTATGATTTTATTCCACGAAAGTGGCTTTGTTAAATTAAAAATGAAGAATTAACAATGTACAATGTGGTGTTTATGTCTTTACCTAAAAAAAATGTATGATTTCAATTTACGATTTGACAGTTGACTACTTATAATTTGTATCATTATATTTTTAGACCTTAGACAAAAGAATTCAATTTCTTTTGTCTAAGGTTGATTATCCCTTACTTTAAAGTGAGTTTGAAACCGATTGATGATGGTTTAGGCAGTTTGTTGGGTAAAGCAATGGTCAGTTGACTGTCGTCTCTGCTCCATTTTATTTTTTCCTTACTTCCCAAAAGGCTTATCTCTTTTATGTCTTTGTCTAGCACTCCGCCTTTTTTGAGCGTTTCTACCGTTATGTCTTGTGTAGGTTTTGCCAATACAAAGAGGTATAAGTCTCCATCTTTGGTGGTGAAGCGTATGTCTTGCGGTGAGAAGTCTTTGCTGTTTTCTCCTTGTCTTCCGTCTTTCATAACGATTGGTCCTTCACCAAAGATTTTCCATGGGCGTGTACCGTAGATACCTTCTTTGTTGATTTCTATAAATTCTCTGAAGGCATTGAGGTAGGCAGCTTGATTGTCTGGGATAGTACCGTCACCTTTCAAGGCAATATTCATCATGACTACACCGTTTTTACTGATGGCATCTATGGCGTTGCCTATCATGACAGGAATACTCATTCTGTTTTTTGCTCCCTTACGGTAAAACCATCCTCCCGAAAGGTCTGTCGCCCACATCCATGGTTCTGGCTTGATGTCTCCAGCACTACCTCTCTCCAAATTGTAGGTAAAGGCTCTTTTGTCCATTCTACCGCTTTTGAACGATAGTACGGTGGTTTGTTTACCGTTATTTTCTTTTAGATCTCTGTTGATGTAGTCAGAAAATAGCTTTACCCCTAAGCTTTTTCCTTTGGTTTCATTAGGAAAAGGGGAGTCATTGTTGAACATGTCTGGGTCGTATTTTTCTATGACTTCCCAGCATCTCTTGTACCAATGCTCATTCCAGCTGTCCTGAGCCGCATAGCCTTTAGGGTCATAATCCATATTAAAAAGTTTCCATTCAAGTGTTCCTTCTTTTTGATACTTACGTGCTGTACTAAAGAAAGCAGGAGACCAATACAGATGAGTGGAAACGCCGAATTTTAGACCATATTTTCTAGCGGCATCTTTCCACTCTTGCATGACATCTCTCTTTGGTCCCATTTTTACTACATTCCAAGGGTGGAAAGAATCATACATGTCAAAGTTGTCATGATGTGTGGCTACAGGCATGATGAATTTTGCACCACAGCTTTTCACATAAGTAACCAAGGCTTCAGCATCAAACTTTTCTGCTTTGAAGTTGGGTACAAAGTCTTCGTATCCAAAGTCTGCTTGGTCGCCATAGGTTTTGACATGCCAGTCGCTGAGTGTTGTTGTCATTTCTAATTGTCCTCCTGTTTCTTTTTCGCGAGGTCCATACATCCTTTTGCCATAGTGTGAACCGTCATTCGGTCTGTTTTCATCTATAGACGAAGGAATGCCCCAGTGAAACCATACGCCAAATTTTCCGTCTTGAAACCATTCGGGCACATCGTAATGCTCTGCCATAGATTCCCATGTAGGTTCAATTTTTTTCTGAGAACAACCAATAGTTACTTGGAGTAGTAGATAACATAGTATCAGTTTAAAAATGTTTTTTTTCATGTTTTTTAAATGTGTTTAAGTATTTGTTTATTTGAGTATTTAAGTTAAAAAAGTCTTAAGCAATGAGCTATGGACTTTAGTTAAAGCTTTGCGCAATGCGATATGCGCTTTGGGTCTTCTCGTCTATCGTCAGAAAGTCTTATGATCTAAAGATCTAAACCCAATGACCTTAAAACCTTAGTTTTATTCGCTCCCGCCCTGCGGTTTTTTAATTCAGTACTATGATAGTAAATATTGGTCAATATTAAGTGTATTGATGTGCAGTTACGGGTGGCTACGGTATAGAATAGGGGTGTTTTGAAGAAGGATAGTGTTTTACGTCTTAAATAAGGGCTATTTGTAAATTTCTTTTGAGTAGGCTAGTTTTTTGTTTTATGTTGAGCAATAAGCTGTTTTGTATCTACTAAGTTGTCTTTTGAGCTGTGCGGTATGTAAGCTTACGAAACGAAAAGTTGATAATGAGTGACAAGGCAAGTGTCTTTTTAACGAATGGATAAGTGCTGCACATGTACTTAATCTTTAATCTTAGAAGTGAGTGGGTAGCGGAGTCCTTCAAATTCTTCTACTTTTAGCTTTGCGTTGCTACCAGGGATAACTTTTATTTTTACTTTCGCCTCTAGTAACAGTTTGTTTCGGTCGTCTGTAGCCCAAAATACGACAGCGTCTTCATCTTCAAAAACAGAGTTGTGAGGTAGTACTGGTGCAAGCTTAAAGGTATTGAACTTACCAAAGTCGGTCTTCAACACCTCTTTGCCCAAGTAATGAACTTCTAACTCATATAGTTCGTCTTCAAAAAAAGCATTGACTAAAAACTTATCTCCTCGTTTGGCATTGGAATAATCAAAATTTCTCATCACACTGTAGAGGCTTACGATGTCGTAGGTAGGGTCTTTGATCTCATAGGATTTAGACTTCCACTCAGGGGCTTTCTTTTTCCAACTTACACGGGCACTTTTTTCATCATGATTGAAGTTGGTGATTTCTGTCTTCCTATAACTGCCTTCTTCTACTTTACGTCTAAACTGTATAGGCATGAGTGTGGAAACATCTATGTAAGATTCCCATGAGTCTCTTACCCTTAGGATATGGTCAAAAAAACTTGCCGTATAGCCCTCTATTTTTATTTTATAACATTCTTTTCCATTGACGTAATTTAGCTTTGGAGAGATGGTAAGCTCGCCATAGCCTGCCGTAAAGAAACTATACTTCAACCTGTATTTTATTTTTTCTCCTAGGCTAAAAGCTGTGTTTTTGTTTACTTTTACCTTTTGTTGCCCTTTGCTTGGCAGGCTTAGGAGAACAAGAAACAATAATAATATAAATAAACGTCCTTTCATGGGGTTCTATATTGGGTAGCTAGTCGCTTTTATAAGGTATGAGTTCGATGAAAATCAGCGTTTTCTTACCTAGTCTAGTCGTATTATGCTGTCGAACTGAGATTATAAATATATAAAAAAAAACTTAGTGTGATAGAAGTAAAAGAATAATTTTCTAATCCTGCTCTGTTATCTCAGCTTTTTGTGGTTTCATTAGCTTGTGTTTCTTTGTATTCCTAAGCTGATTTTTGGACGATTACTTAAGATGAAAAGGAAGTAGTAGAAAGAGAACTTTTGTACTATGAATTCCGTAAAGATGGTATTGTTACCAAAAGTGATTAAATTACGGTTAAAACGTTTGTTTTTTCTGTCTTCTTTGAGGGAATATAAATAACTTAGTGATCATAGACTATAGTAAAGCAAAAACTAAATTACTGCTGAATAGTACCAAGTACCATGATAAGGAAAGCATATAAAAAAGATAGTGTGCTAACTTTTTAGTACTCAAATAACTTAAAAGAAACCATTCTTTGTACCTTACATCTTGTACTTAACGCAGACTTTTGAAAAAAAGCAACGATAGAATCTCACCACAAACTAACTTCTCATCTACTATCCTTGTCAATGATAGCACAAACTAACAAGCTCCCCCCTCTTTCATCCTTTTTACCACTTTCGTGGAATAAAATCCTGCCGTTAACGTCCTTATAGGTTACATCAGTGAGAGCAATATTGACATACCAATTCCCTTTATTTAAAGGTGCAAGCATTAATTTATTGTGTTACGAGTCTAATTTTTAGATTCGGATATTGCGTTATTGTTACCACAATTTAATAAGTAGTCATCCAAAAATACTCATGATAAAAACGGCTATTTTAGTTCATCTCATCGTTAGAAATACGCGCTTTAGCTTGCTAAAGCTTTGCTTTCTTCCTTGACCTGAACTAAAACTACTCATTTTTTAAAACACAATTATTTTTATCTGCCTACTTAACAGCAATAAGATAAAGGGTGAAATGTTGAAAGTTTTATTCAAGCTATCCCAAAGGATAAGGATAGCTTGAACTACATGCATTTTTTTGTTTGCTAATGTGATAAAACAAAAGTTTAATGAAGTGTTTTTGATTTAGATTTTCCTACATTGAGATGTATAGGGTAACTGCTTTTGGGTCTATCTTTCCCTTCTCTGTTCCAGTCCCCTAGTTCAAGCTTCATATTTTCAGCAAATTTCAACAACTGCTCTTGCATGTTTTGATTCCTAGCTTTTTGTTTTTCTGTGAGGTCTGCATTTAAATTGTATAATATAGGTTTTACTATTTTTGTATTGCGTTTCGTAGCCCATGTAACACAACTGTTTTTTATCTTTGGATCTCTAGGCAAGTGCATTTTCCAGTTGTCATACCTTACAGCTTCGAGGGTTAGTCCGTTGTAATAGGCAAACTCTTTTCTTGGGCTTTCGCTCACTTTGTTGTTGAGAAATGGCAAGAGGTTGTATCCGTCATAGTGTCTATCACTAGGTAGGCTTACATCTGTAGCAGCAGCAATGGTAGGTAATATGTCCAAAGAACTTACCATGGCATCAGATACTACCCCTTTGGGCATTCCGTTTGGCCAACTGATGATGCCTGGTACACGTTGTCCCCCTTCCATAGTTACATACTTACCACCTGTTAGAGGGAAGGAAGAGCCAGCGGGTAGCCATGGTCCGTTGTCAGAGGCAAATATGACCATCGTTTCCTTCTCAATCCCTAGATCTTTTAATGCTTTCTGCAAAAGCCCCACATGATGGTCTAGCTCACGTACCATTGCTGGCTAAGTTATTGCGTTCATTTTTCCTTTGTTTTCTACGTAAGAAGCCCACTCTTTG
>WTJX01000296.1 GCA_011524675.1 Cytophagales bacterium | reverse complement strand
GACAAAAATAATTATGTTTTAAAAAAGGAGTGATTTTAGTTCAGATCAAGGCAGATTATAATGAATATCTATAGATGCTATAGTTGGGCTTTTAGAAACGTTTTCTGCACTATAAGTTATGTTGTATGAGTTTCAAAACCATCCTTATACCAGGAAGTTTTTTGTTTTTTTGCATATTAGTTAAACTTGCAAAATGAATAATAGAGCTTTACCGCTTTTTCATGAACAAATTTTGTTATACTTTTGTAGTAAGAATTAGAACAAGTCTAAATAAGTAGTATGGCTTCAGAAGATGAATTATTAGAAGAAATCACCAGTTCGGAGTATAAGTACGGTTTTGAAACCAAAATAGAAACCGATTCAGCTCCAAAAGGTCTCAATGAGGATATCATCCGATTTATATCTGAAAAGAAAAATGAGCCTGTATGGTTATTAGAATGGAGACTAAAGGCTTTTGCTCATTGGCAAACCATGGAAGAGCCTAAATGGACAAATGTTGATTATCCTACCATAGATTTTCAAGATATTATTTATTATTCAGCGCCAAAGCAAAAAGTAGAGTTGGATAGTTTAGATGATGTTGATCCAGAGTTAAGAAGGACATTTGAGAAATTAGGTATTTCTTTGACTGAGCAAAAACGCTTAACAGGCGTTGCTGTTGATGCAGTGATAGATAGCGTATCTGTAAAGACTACTTTCCAAGATTCTTTAGCAGAGAAAGGTATCATTTTTTGTTCTATGAGCGAGGCTGTAGAAAACCACCCTGATCTTGTTAAAAAATATTTAGGTTCTGTAGTTCCTGTTACAGACAACTACTACTCAGCCTTAAACTCAGCTGTATTCACAGATGGTTCATTTTGTTACATCCCCAAAGGAGTAAGATGCCCTATGGAGTTATCTACTTACTTTAGAATCAACGCAGCAGGTACTGGACAGTTTGAAAGAACGTTGATTGTTGCAGACGAAAGCAGCTACGTGAGTTATTTGGAAGGTTGTACTGCTCCCATGAGAGATGAAAACCAACTTCATGCAGCAGTAGTGGAATTGGTAGCAATGGAAGAAGCTGAGATCAAATATTCAACAGTACAAAACTGGTATCCAGGGGATAAAGATGGAAATGGAGGAATTTATAACTTCGTAACCAAAAGAGGGATTTGTGCAGGAACAAACTCCAAAATATCTTGGACTCAAGTAGAAACAGGTTCTGCCGTAACATGGAAATATCCTAGCTGTATCTTAAAAGGGGATAATTCGGTAGGAGAGTTCTATTCTGTAGCTGTGACCAATAATTATCAGCAAGCTGATACAGGTACCAAAATGATACACTTAGGAAAGAACACAAAGAGTAAAATCATTTCTAAAGGTATCTCTGCTGGTTTTAGTCAAAATAGTTATAGAGGACAAGTAAAGATTGCTAAAAGAGCAACAAATGCTAGAAACTTTACGCAATGCGACTCTTTATTGATGGGAGATCAGTGTGGGGCACATACCTTTCCTTATATAGATGTAGATAATAGTACTGCACAAGTAGAGCACGAAGCTACAACATCAAAAATAGGTGAAGACCAAATTTTTTATTGTAATCAAAGGGGCTTAGATACAGAAAAAGCAGTTGCTTTGATTGTAAACGGTTATTGCAAAGAAGTATTAAATCAATTACCTATGGAGTTTGCAGTGGAAGCTCAGAAGCTTTTAGAGATAAGCTTGGAAGGTTCTGTTGGGTAAGAAACCTTGTAGCTGTTAGTTTACCAATGTAAAAGATGTTCTTATAAAACTGTAATTGAAATAGATAAATTAATTTTCAACGTATAAGAACCATTATTATCTTTTATGGAAGACTACGACTTTATCAACACAAAGAAATTATCATTATAAAAAAAATACATCTATATCATCATGCTTAAAATAAATAACCTACAAGCCAGAGTAGAGGAGAAAGAAATCCTTAAAGGCTTAAACCTCGAAGTAAAGCCGGGAGAAGTTCATGCTATTATGGGTCCGAATGGTTCTGGAAAAAGTACCTTAGCGAGCGTACTAGCTGGAAGAGAAGACTACGAGGTAACAGGTGGTTCAGTTGACTTTCTAGGAAAAGATTTGTTAGACATGGATGCTGACGTTAGAGCCAAAGAAGGTGTTTTCTTAGCGTTCCAGTACCCTGTAGAGATACCTGGGGTAAGTACAACTAATTTTTTGAAAACGGCTGTCAATGAAGTAAGAAAGCACAGAGGTAAAGATCAACTAGATGCAGTACAGTTTCTTCAATTGATGAAAGAAAAAATGAAAACGGTTGAGATAGATCAAAGCCTTTTGAAAAGACCTTTGAATGAAGGTTTTTCTGGTGGAGAAAAGAAAAGAAATGAGGTTTTTCAGATGTCTTTATTAGAACCAAAGTTGGCTATTCTTGATGAAACAGATTCGGGTTTGGATATTGATGCGTTGAGAATTGTTGCCAATGGTGTAAATCAATACAAATCAAAAGATACTTCTTTTATTGTCGTTACACATTACCAGAGGTTACTAGACTATATCGTTCCAGATTTTGTACATGTTTTATACAAAGGGAAAATAGTGAAATCAGGTACTAAAGAATTAGCCTTAGAGCTAGAGGAAAAAGGTTACGATTGGATCAAAGAAGAGGTGGCAGCAGTATAGCTATACCATTTTTTGCTATTTACTAAAAGTTATTAAGATAATTAAAAATGACTCAACTAGAACAATCGTTCCATAAAGTATTTGAAGATACTAAAGATAACAGTCCTGCATTCTGGAAAGAGCAAAGAACTTCTGCTTTGGAAACTTTTCAAAAGCAAGGAATACCTACTAACAAAAATGAGGAATGGAAATATACTTTATTGAAAGGGATTTCTGACAAAGATTATTCTAATGTTGCTAGTATTTCTTTAGCCCAAGCTAAAGAAAAAAAGATTGGTGGATTAGAAGGTATAGAACTCTATTTTGTCAATGGTAAGCTACTAAATGAAGTTGAAGGTATTCATGTTTCTCCTATAGTAGAAGATGCTAGCATATTGTCAAAATTTACAGCACAAAAGCCATATACTATCAATGAACCTTTTGCTTCTGCAAATATAGCTTCATCAGATAACGGTCTTATCATTACCTTAGAAGAGTCAATAGACAAGCCTATCATTTGCTATTTTAACTCAGACGCTACGCAAGACCACTCTTTGTCATTGCCACAAATCTATGTGCATGCAAAGCCGTCTGTACAAGCGTCTTTTGTAGCGATATATCAAACTGAAGGAGCAAATGACAGTTTTACGAATAATCAACTTTCTTTTTATGTAGAGAAGGCAGCACGTATAAGTTTGTCTGTGATACAAAACGAAAATTCACAAGCAAGTATTGTTGCTAATACTAATGTGATTCAAGAAAGAGATAGTTATTTTTCATCTACTACCATTTCTACACAAGGTAAAGTTATACGAAATAGTTTAGCCATTACTTCTGTCGGAGAAAACACAGAAAGTCACATGTTTGGTTTATATATGCTTGATGGTAAAACCCATGTTGATAATCATACTGTGATAGATCACACTAAGCCTAATTGTTACAGCAACGAACTTTATAAAGGTGTGTTGGACGATGAGTCTAGGGGAGTGTTTAACGGTAAGGTGTATGTGAGGCAAGAGGCACAAAAAACGAATGCCTTCCAGTCAAACAAAAACATTCTTATTTCTGATAACGCAAAAATCAATACAAAGCCTCAATTAGAGATTTGGGCAGACGATGTAAAATGTTCACATGGAGCTACCACAGGACAATTAGATAAAGAAGCTTTATTTTACCTTATGGCTAGAGGTATTGATAAAAGAAGAGCTACATTATTACTTTTAGAAGCCTTCTCTGGTGAGGTCATAGCACAGTTGAAAAATGAGGTTTTGGAACAGTACGTTGTTGACATCATTTCTGAACGATTGGGCTAAATCAATTGTTAAAATAGCATCACATTAAAAAACGATCACTTTTCATAAGTTTTATACTTTTTGAAAAGTGATTTTTTATAACAGCGCAGCTTATGAGTGTAGTATCAAGCTCTATCGACATACAAACAGTGAGGGAACAATTCCCTATTCTAAAAACGTTGGCACACGCTAAACCATTGGTTTATTTTGATAATGCAGCAACAACCCAAAAGCCCGTAGAGGTTATAGATGGTATAAGCAACTATTATCAAACGCTTAATTCCAATATACATAGGGGCGCACATTTTTTAGCAGATAATGCAACAGCTGCTTATGAAGATACGAGGACTTTGCTCAAAGACTTTGTTAATGCAGATAGTACAGAAGAGATTATTTTTACTTCTGGTACTACCAATGGCATCAACCTTATTGCTCAGACATATGGTAAGGCATTTTTGCAAGAAGGTGATGAAATTATTCTTACACAATTAGAACATCATTCTAATATTGTTCCTTGGCAGATGGTAGCCAAAGAGAAAGGTGCCATTATAAGAGTAGTTCCTATTTCTCCTAATGGCGAGTTGATTTTAAGTGAATATGAGCAATTGATCAGTGAAAGAACAAAAATAGTAGCTTTAAATCATGCTTCTAATGCATTAGGAACAATCAATCCCATTGATAAAGTTATTCAAAAAGCACACAATGTAGGTGCTGTAGTCGTAGTAGATGGGGCACAAGGCGCACCACATTTACCGATAGATGTTGTCAAATCAGATATAGACTTCTACGTAACCTCTGCGCACAAAATGTATGGTCCTACGGGCATAGGTTTTTTGTATGGCAAGAAAGAACTACTCAATAAAATGCCTCCTTATATGGGAGGTGGTGAGATGATAAAAGAAGTAAGTTTTCAAGAAACAACTTACAACGAACTACCTTACAAATTTGAAGCTGGTACACCTAATATAGCAGATGTCATAGCGTACAAAAATGCAATACAGTTTATCAATCGACTAGGGAAAGAAAATATCAAAGCCTATGAAGATGAATTGTTGACTTATGC
>WTJX01000355.1 GCA_011524675.1 Cytophagales bacterium | reverse complement strand
AGAGGGTAAGCTATCTGGAAAAGATGAATATTATGAAGTAAGGCGTTTTTTGCAAGTATTATTGTTTGAGACTTATTTGTTTTTTCCTGATACTTGTTTGAGAATAAATGAGGAGCATGAAGAAATTTTAGAAGAACATAAAGGTAAAGGGTTAAGTATTCATGAAATGGCTAATTTTTTAGATGAAGCGACAGATACTTCTACCCATACATATTGTACAAGGCTATTGGGCTTAACAGCTAAAGAGTGGGCTGCAGAGATTTTAGGGAAAGAAAAGCAAATAAGTAAAGACATTTTACAACTCTCTGACAAAATATTCTCTCATTTTTTATACAAGGGACAAGATGACAAGGTAATACATCTAGAACATATAGCTTCCGAGGAAAAGTTTGAAATGGTCAAAAAGTCTTTTGACAGTGCTAATAAGCTTGTAGAAACAGATACCATGCTATTGACTGGGATGATAAGGTGGAAAGGTGAGTGGTGGTTTACTGGATTATTTGGGTCTTCTCCTTATAATGCAGAGATTTATGCAGAGACGAAAAATGATGTGGATGAACTTAGTGTAGTAGATTTTTTGAATGAGGAAGATACGAAAAAAGAACTCCTTGATAATTTGAAAATAGAGAAAGAGATTTTCTTAGAGATGACAGACAACGCTCTTGTTACCTTTATGCCCATAAAAGAAGTACACGCTTTTATGGAGGAATTTCTTTTAAAGCTGGCTAAGAAGAAGGTAAAACTTTCTGAAAAAGAAAGGGAGGAAAATAGAAAGCGAATGGAAACCTTGCAAATAATAAAGAACCTTGATTCAGAGAATAATGAGGATACTGTAATTTTCTTTAATCCCAAAGTCGGTATAGAACTAGCTTTTGATATAAGCTCTGCCTTTCCTCTTCCTAATAACCCATTCTATAAGGAGGGAGAATTTTTAGATGACATCATCATCACTATTACAAGTGATGAATTTTCTGCCGAACTAGCGAAGTATTGTGTTGAGAACTTCAAAGGTCATGATTCATTTTTTCAAACAGAGAAAGGAAAGCATTATGTAGATGATCTTGATTTTTTATTACGATTTTGGAAGCAAGAAGATTATTATAATGACTAGAAGGCTTTGATACTTTGAAAGAAAGTATTATTCTCTGTACTTCGTACTAGTAAAGCAAAAACTAAATTACTGCTGAATAGTACAAAGTACCAAGTACCACGATAAAGAAAGCATAAAAAAAAGATAGTGTGTAAACTTTTTCATACTCAAACAACTTAAAAGAAACCATTCTTTGTACTTCGTACTTTGTACCTTGTACTCAATGAAGAGTAGGATAGTGCGGTTTTATGTAAACTAGCGTTAAATCCATCTACTTACAATATATATCTAAATCATTTAAAACTTATGCAGTATAATTTATTAGGAAATTCGGATCTTAATGTAAGTAAAATTTGTCTCGGGACAATGACTTTTGGTGAACAGAACACCGAAGCGGAAGCACACGAACAGTTGGACTATGCCGTCAGTGAAGGTGTCAACTTTATTGATACGGCAGAGATGTACTCTGTGCCTTGTAAAGCAGAAACACACGGTTCTACAGAGCGATTCATAGGCACTTGGCTTGCCAAAAGGTCAGATAGAAAGGACTTAATCATAGCAACCAAAATTGTTGGTCCAAACCCAAATTTGACATTCATCAGAAATCCACTCAATTTTTCCAACGATTCGATAGATACCGCCATAGAGGGAAGTTTGAAAAGATTACAGACGGACTATGTGGACCTCTATCAACTACACTGGCCAGAAAGAAGTACCAACTGCTTTGGAAAGTTGGGCTATACTCATGAGCCAAGTGATCCATGGCAAGACAACTTCTTGGAGGTCATTACCAAACTAGATAGCTTGGTCAAAGAAGGAAAAATACGCTACTGGGGATTGTCAAACGAAACAGCTTGGGGAGCGATGCGCTGTATGCAGTTGGCACAACAATATAACTTAGCCAAACCTATTTCTATTCAGAATCCTTATGGCTTGTTGAACCGTTCGTATGAGGTAGGTCTCGCGGAAGTCTCTATAAGAGAAAATATTCCTTTATTGGCATATTCGCCTTTGGGCTTTGGGGTATTGAGTGGAAAGTATCGCACAGGTGAAGTACCTAAAAAATCACGTTTAGATTTATTTCCTCGTTTTGCTCGCTATAGCGGTGAGCCATCCACCAAGGCAGCAGAAATGTATTTTCAAATTGCAGAAAAATATAACCTATCTCCAGTACACCTAGCATTGGCTTATGTGAATACGCGTCCTTTCGTAGGAAGTGATATTATAGGGGCTACCACCATGGAGCAACTTAAAGAAAACATACGTTCTGCGGAGGTAACACTATCAGAAGAAATCATACAAGAGCTAGAGCAGGTACAAAGCGTTATTTCTAATCCTGCGCCATAAGTATGGAACAACATATTGACTTAAGCACGAAAAGCTCTGCAAAGTATTCACTATGCAGAGCTTTTTAGCTTTTCACGTCTTTCACTTTATAACAACACTTACATTACCACTCTCTGCAATTTCTTTTAAGCCTACAGGAACAATAGCGTTGACCAACTCATCTTTGTAAGCTGTTTGTACTTTAACATAGTTTTCACTAAAGCCATAGATCAAACCGTTATCATTTTTTTGTTCAAACAATACTTTTTTAGGCTTATTTAGCTGAGTCTCATAAAAATACCTTCTCTTTTTGTCAGAGAGCATACGCAATATCTTTGAACGCTCTTGCCTTACTTTTTGAGGAACAGTACCTTCCATATCAGGAGCTTTAGTGTTAGCCCTTTCTGAATAGGTAAATACATGCAAATAAGAGATGTCTAAGCTTTTCAGAAACGCTATGCTATCCAAAAAACGCTCTTCTGTCTCTCCCGGAAAACCCACAATCACATCTACACCGATACAACAATCGGGCATCAAGTTTTTGATTTTTACTACCCTATCTTCGTACAATTCCCTTTTGTAACGTCTTCGCATTTTGCCTAGTAATTCATTATTTCCTGATTGTAAAGGAATATGAAAGTGAGGGACAAACTTTTGAGACCGTGCTACAAATTCGATAATTTCATCTGTAAGGAGGTTCGGCTCTATAGAAGAGATACGAATCCTTTCTAGCCCTTCTACGGTATCTAATTTTTGTATTAATTCTAAAAAGGTCGCTTGTCGTTTACCATCTATAATGCCATAATCGCCCGTATTGACACCTGTCAGTACTATTTCTTTGACACCTTCAGATACGATCTGATGTGCATTGAGCATAATGTTGCTTATGGTGTCGCTTCTGCTTTTTCCTCTGGCTAGCGGAATGGTGCAAAAGGTGCAACTGTAGTCGCAACCGTCTTGTACTTTGAGAAACGTACGTGTTCTGTCATTGATAGAATAAGCACTCACAAACTCTTCTGCTTCTTCTATTTCCGAATGATATATAGAGGAAGTACTTTTTTTCTCAAAATCTTTGATGAGGTCTAAGAGCTTAAATTTTTCGGAAGCACCCAACACGGCATCTACCCCAGGGATATTACTTATCTCTTTGGGTTTTAGCTGAGCAAAACAACCTGTAACAGCAACAAAAGCAGTAGGGGAGAGCTTCAATGCGTCTTTTACTACTTTCTGACATTTTTTATCCGCATTTTCTGTTACAGAGCAAGTATTCAAAATGTAAATGTCTGCCTTTTCTGAAAAGGGTACTTTCTGATAGCCCTCTTCGGTAAATAATTTAGACAGGGTAGAGGTTTCAGAAAAGTTTAACTTACAACCTAAGGTATGGAATGCTACTTTTTTCACAAAGCAAAGATAAGCAATCATGTCTTTATGTCAATACGTCTTTATGTCCTTACGTTCTTTTGTCTTGGGTTTTATGTCTCAAAACGGTAAATAGTTAATCCTTCAATCGTAAATTGTATTAAGTTCTACGTTTTAGGTTTGAGGTTCTACGTTCTTCATAGTATCTAGTATAACAAGTCCATAACCCATGGTTTTTTTAAGTTTTCACGCATAACCCATAACTCAACATTAACCACTAAATACTGTTTTGAAATCCTTCACTTTTTCATTACTTTAATTTTTTAATTCAGTAAAGCGTTACTCTCCCAATTCACATTATAAGCCCCCATTATTCATTTTTCATCATTCATTATTAATTAGCTTGCACCATTTTCGTGGAATGATAACGTCCCTAAGTCTTTATGTCTTTACGTCTTATGCTCTTAAAATCTCATAGTCTCAGAATCTTATCGTAGTCTAATCACTATCAAACATTCATTTCTTCATTTTTTAATTTCTTCATTTCTCTCCAGTAAAGGCACAAACAATCAAGTCCCTTATTCTTAATTATTCATTTTACATTCTTAATTAGCTTGCGCCACTTTCGTGGAATGGAATCCTGCCCTTAATGTCTCTATGTCTAGAGATTTTAAAATCTCATAGTCTATAAGTCTCATTTATTGTACTTTCTAAAGATGTAAAAAAGCTTTTGTAGCTCCATTTAGAGATAGTTTGTAAAAAAACGAGATAAGGAATTAGGTGTTTGAGAGAAATGTACTATATTTACCTATACGATCAAAAACTAAGTAGTTTTGCTTAGTTTTGGGTCTAAGAGTTTAATTATTAACCTAACACTTAAAATCATAATCGATATGGCAAAATCGAAATTAGAATATATCTGGTTAGATGGATATAAGCCAACACAAAGCTTAAGAAGTAAAACAAAAATCGTTGACGATTTCAGCGGAAAATTAGAAGATCTACCTATGTGGTCTTTTGATGGATCTTCAACTGAGCAAGCAGAAGGTGGTTCTTCTGACTGTTTATTGAAGCCAGTAGCTGTTTATCCAGATCCAGCAAGAAAGAACGGATGGTTAGTAATGACAGAAGTATTAAATGCTGATGGTACCGCTCACGAATCTAACGGTAGATCTACTATCGAAGATGATGACAATGATTTCTGGTTCGGATTTGAGCAAGAGTACTT
>WTJX01000229.1 GCA_011524675.1 Cytophagales bacterium | reverse complement strand
AAGCGGCATCCTTTTTTGACCCTTAAAGGGCAAAAAAGATATAGCGGATAGCCCGCCCCGAAGGGAAACGCCCTAACTTCGTAAAATACAAATAAATAGAGCGTGTTTAAATTTTAAATGCGCTCAAAATATCATACTGAATACAACAATACATTATCGTACTACAAAATCAAGTACTTGATACACTATTAAAAGATTAAAATATGACATTTTTAGGTTATCTCATATAAACAAAAAAATGAAAAACATGTGAAAATAAAGGGATTTTCGTTAATTTCATACTTCAGTTTCCTTATATTTTCAAGTCTTCAAATACCATGCATCATCTTTGCTTAAAATTAAATCACCAAATAAAAAATGTGAAGTTTTATTTTCTCTTAATTGCGATACTACCCATTTTTTCTTGCAAAAAACGAAGAGATGAACCTCAACCCACAGAAGGAATAGTCAAAGGGACTGTTTACACAAATACAAATGGCTATAAAGAAATACATGGAGCTGACATTACATTAGAAGATACTACTAAGTCATTGTACAACAAGAAAAAACATCATTCACTTAAAGATGGGACATTTTGGATTGGAGATGTTAGCCCTAATGATTATGATATAACAGTAGAGCATTCTCAATATGAGCATTATGCATCCAAGATTAGCGTAAAAGCAGGAGATCAAACTAATCACTCCGTTGCATTAAAACCTATTGCTCCTATACTCTCTTTAGCAAACGGTATAGAAAACTTAGACTTTGGTTTAACTACCAATTCACTAACTTTCACTATCGAAAATGTAGGTATAGATACGTTAAAGTGGAAATTGGTTTTCGAAGAAGAAAGTTGGTTTACCGTAAATGTTTTAGAAGGTACAGGAAGTGTAGAGATAATAGTTACCATTAATAGAGAAGAACTACTTGAAGGTACTTACGAGTCAGAAGTAATAGTCAAGAATAAAGAGTTCGATGAAGATGCTGATACCATTGACATTCATGTAGCATCAGAAAACAAATTGATTTCCTTAAAGCCTGGGGCTGATGAAGGAAAAGATGCTTTAGCGATATTAAACAGTAGATATTATAGTGAAATATCTATTAATCACCCTCACTCAACTGCTCTTTTATTAAGCCAGTGGACTCATTCTGGAGTTCTTACGCCTACTATAAGTATTATTGAATTTACAGAACTAAAATCACTTACAAATGTAAATGTATTGAAAGCAGAGTTGATATTTCATGATGGTAGTGATTTAATAAACGATAATGACACACCTCTTACAGATACTGAGGTTAATGGTTATGATAACGATAATACAATTATCATTTACCCTATTACAGAAGAATGGGTAGAGGAAGGTATAAATGGCAGTAATCTTCCTAGTTATAGTACAAACTTTCAGGCAAAAATCCCAAGGAATAATGATAGGTTAGCATTAAAAATTGCTGACGTAACTACTATGGTACAAGAAATGATTGACAATCCTGATTCATACCACGGTTTTTATCTCAGTTGTAAAATACAAAGTTTTTATCGTTCCATGGTTCTCGCTTCTAGTGACGCTCCCAATCCTGACGAACATCCAGAACTGAGAATTACATATCTAGATAAATGATTTTGAAAAAAAAGCATTGCATCACCACCGTGATACAATGCTTTTTTAGTGCTATCTATTTCCACTTAATGTTACACCCCATACTCGGAATAGCCTCTTTTATTTGTTTTCCTTCTAACATCAAGTCTATCGCTTCTCTAAAATCTTTACCCGTAACAGCTATGCCACTTTGAGGTCTTGATTCGTCTAATCTACCATGATATACAGAGCTTAGGTTAGCATCAAAAAGATAAAAGTCTGGTGTGCAGGTAGCATCATACGCCTTCGCTACTTTTTGGGTTTCATCATATAAGTAGGGAAAAGGATAAGCCAATTCAAGAGCTTGCTCTTTCATCTTATCGGGTGAGTCTTGGGGGTAATGTACTATATCATTACTGCTGATTGCGATAAAAGCTATGCCCTTTGATAAGTAGTCATTGGCAAGTTTGACCAAGCCTTCATTGACATGAATAACATAGGGACAATGATTGCATATAAAAAATATCGCTGTTCCTTTTTCTCCTTTTAAAGAATCTAAACTAACCATTTTATCATCTACCGTATTGAGTAATGAAAAGCTAGGTGCTGTTGTCCCTAATGGAAAGGGATTTGAGTATGTAAGTGCCATAATTTTTTAAATTATAATGAAATGTAATTTTATAGTTGCTTATCTTTTCTTTTTCTTCTTTTTGATAGGGTCTTTTTTGACTTTAACCTTCTTATCATGAAATGCTCCCTTGTAGGTAGGGTCTTCTTTTTGTTTGAGGTAATCAATTTTACGGGCAATGCCCAAACGCTCTTCTTTTGGAGTTTCTTCTATATTTACCTCTTTAGGTATCTCTACTTTTCTAAGCTCAGATTTGCTCATTTTCTTGATTCGCTTGAGGTGAATCATTTCAAATTCGTTGGCAAAAGTAATGGCTGTTCCTTCTTTCATAGCCCTACCTGTACGTCCTATACGGTGTACATATTCTTGATAAATGGCAGGAACTTCAAAATTGATGACGTGACTTATATCTTGTATGTCAATACCTCTAGCAGAAACATCTGTACTTACCAATATACGCATTTCACCATCTGAAAACTGTTTGATGGCATTGATACGACTATTTTGACTTTTATTAGAATGGATCACCTTTGTTTCTCCTTCGAGCTTTCGAGATAGATATTTTGAAATATTAGCAGCCTCTTTTTTGGTGTTTATAAATACCAATACCTTACTGAAGGTAGTATCATCTTGCAACAAATGTTCTAGTAAGTTTACTTTTGTTTTGAAATTGGGGACTTCATAAAATAACTGTGTTACTGTCTCAACGGCTGTTGCCTGTGGTGCAATCTCTATCTTAGTAGGAAAAGCCAAAAACTCACCAGAAAGCTCTTCTACTTTCTCCGAAAAAGTAGCCGAGAACAATAAGTTTTGTCTTTTTTGAGGCATTACCTCTTGCAACTGTCTTAGTTGTGGCATAAAGCCCATATCCATGAGCTTATCAGCTTCATCCAAAACAACGGTTGTAAGTTTTTTAGTAGGAATCCCTCCCCTTTGGTACAAATCCCAAAACCGACCAGGTGTTGCCACTATCAAATCTACTCCCTGTGCTACCGCTTTTAGTTGATTGGTTGGTCCTACCCCACCATAGATGACGGTATGCCGTAAATCCGTATATTTACAAAAACGTGTAATATCTTCATTGATCTGCATGGCGAGTTCTTTGGAAGGTGCTAAGATCAATGCTCTAGGCATATCACCTTGTGCATAGTTTAGCTTATGCAATAACGGCAAAACAAAGGCAGCCGTTTTACCAGTACCTGTCTGAGCGATACCTATAACATCTTGCCCAGCTAATGCTACAGGTATTGCCTTTTCTTGTATAGGCGTTGTGTGCTCAAAAGCTAACTCATTGAGTGCTTTCAAAACATTGGGACTTAAATTCAAAGAAGAAAAAGGAACTGCCATAACTATTTAACTAAGGAAATGATTTGATTTTTTTATTTGAAGGGAAAAAACTTATGTTGTAACAAATCATTAAAAATTGAAACGACTTCAAATAAAAAACAAAGATAAGCGATTATGATAGACCTATTTATTATTGAAGTAAATTTAAGGTCTAAATACATCAGTTCTACTTTACGAAGTTGGAAATAATATTCATTCTTTATGCGTTAGGGATAGAAGCCATGTACTCCCCCCGCAGTCTGGCTAGTTACTAAACTGACCTTTATGAGGTCAGTTCTTAACATAACTCCCTCCTTTTTCGCCCCTTAAAGGGCGAAAAAGATACAGCAGGACTGAGTGTTAAGGAAACATACCTAAGTATGTTTCTAACGAAGTGCCAGTCTGCGCGTGTGCCTGTGAAAAGCCCGCCCCGAAGGGAAACGCCCTAACTTCGTAAAGTAGAATTAGGTATTAAAAAAACGAACCATAAAACTTACATGTTAAAGGTTAAAGGTTGAAAGTTGAAGGTTGAGTCTAACACACAAGAGCATGATTAAACGTAAAACTTAAAACCTATAACCTAAAACGTATATAAACCCATGAAACAAAAAGTAATATTACCATTCATCGCGATCATATTAATTTCTTGTCAATCAAAACGCAAAACATGGTCATTTGATGCCGAAATACCTCTAGGCAAAGCTGCCCCTATCGGAATCGCTAAAACTACACAAGGCTACTGGCTTGCTGATGGAGATAACAATCGTATTATCTTATTGAATCAACAATTGGACAGCATAGATGTACTAGAAGGTTTTGATCGTCCAATGCACCTAAGCACGTACAATAAAACTCTTTATATTCCGGAATATGGTGCAGATAAGATAAGCGTAATAAACGCAGGAGACAGAGATACGCTTGCTATTCCTTTAGGTTTAGACGCACCTGCAGGCATTGATGCTATAGGCAAAGAAATAGCCATCGCCGACTTTTACAATCACCGCATTCTTTTCTTTAATGGAAACCAATGGACTATCATAGGAAAGCAGGGGCACGAACTTGGAGAATTATATTATCCAACAGACGTACAGATCATCCGTAATAAAATCGTAGTAGCAGATGCATATAACAACCGCGTACAGCTTTTCTCGAAAAGTGGAGAGGCATTGAAGCAAATAGGTAAAGCGCAAAACATAAATGCTGCCACAGGCATATTTTGTACGCAACAAGAAATTTATGTAACTGACTTTGAAAACGATCGTGTACTAGCATTTGATTATGAGGGAAATGTACTACAAGAGCTTAAGCAAGGACTGGAAAAGCCTACAGACATCTATGTAGAGAAAAACCTCCTCTTGATTACCAATTACAAAAGTAAAAGCATAGCAAGCTACCGTTAGATAGTGAATACAAAAAATGAAAAATAAACTTATGATGCGAGTGCATTATATTTATCCATATCACACCATACGTCAAAAGCTATTATGAAA
>WTJX01000502.1 GCA_011524675.1 Cytophagales bacterium | reverse complement strand
ATTCTATAGTGTTATTACCTATAGCCGAAAGAGTATTACTTGTATCTTTATAATGCTCAAAATGTTTTAGTGTTTTGTCAAAAATGGATATTCCGCCTCCCCATGTGGCACACCATATATTACCTTCATTATCCTCTTGGATACCACTTATATCATTGTTGCTTAAAGAGTGAGTGTCATGCTCATCATGAAAGTAGTTTTCAAACTGTACTCCGTCAAAACGTGAAAGCCCGTGGCGAGTCCCTACCCATAAAAAACCATCTGAGTCTATCATTACGTGGTTTACTTGATTGAAAGGAAGTCCATCTTTAGTGGTGTACTTTGTGTATTTAAAATTTTTTAATGGGACACCAGCAGCATTGCCATGATGAAAAGCAAAAAATACAGAGAGCCAACAAATAATTATTTTATCCATGTAAAGTTTTAAAATTGTACTGGTAATTTTATTGTCTTTTCAAAAATAACATTTGTTTTTGATAAGTCCCTACGTCTCTACGTCTTTATGTCTCTACGTCTCTACGTCTTTATGTCTCTACGTCGGTACGTCTTTATGTCTCTACGTCTTTACGTCTCTATGTCTTTACGTCAATACGTAGGTATGTACCTAGAGCGAGTCTATAGTTGATGGTCGATGGTCAATAGTCTATAATCTTTTTGCAGTTAGCTCTTGGCTGTTAGCTTTGGGCAACAACCTTCTCTAGCCCTTAACATACAAAGTCTAAAACGTTCAAACTTTAACGTTTAACTTTAAACTTTTCTCTTATAACTCAAAACTTATTAAACACTAATCATTAATCTCTAATCACTACAAAAATTCATTTTTTCATTTTTTCATTTCTTGTGGATAAAGGTACAACCAACTAAGTTCCACACTCCCATTATTCATTAAACTTACGCCACTTTCGTGGAATAAAATCCTGCCTTTCACGTCCTTACGTCTCTAAGTCAATAAGTCTTTACGTTCTTTTGTCTTGTTTCTTTAGTCTCAAAAATTGTAAATAGTCAATCTTTCAACCGTAAATTGAAATCGTTGTACCTAATACCTCGTACCTTGTACTTTTGAATAAAGCTCAACTCTCCCAACCCATATAACACCCCTCTTTAATCTTTGATCTTTAATCTTTAATCTTCTTTGCCACTTTCGTGGAATGAAATTACTTCTCTATGTCTTTACGTTTTGATGTCTTTTGTCTTACGTCCTATTGTCTTAAATCTAAAAATCGTAAATTTGTCAATCGTCTAATAGTAAATTGAGCTTTTCCATTCCATGAAGTCTTTAAAAAGTATTCTTTTACTCATCGTTTTGCTAGTAGCTGTAGCTGCTTCATGGCACATCTATCAACAAGAACAAAAGAAAATAGCGTTCAAAGAGGACTTGGTAGAACTGTCCAAGATCAAATACGGCTTGTTCAATGTAGATACTTGGAAGGAGAAGCTAGCGGACATACTAAGTAAAAAAGTAAGAGAGTTTAGCTTAGAAGGAGGGAATAGAAAGCAAATGCATGATAAGATTGCTAACTTTCTGTACTCTGTGATTACAACTTTTGAAGATCGCTTTCATCAAGAAAACAAAAAAAAGTTGTTAGGCTTTATGAGTGATGGCATTGCCAACCTAACAGGCATTTTCAAGCAAGTCAAAGAAGACGTTCCTGTCTTTACAGATCAGATACTTGACTTTTTGAATGAAGAACAAAACAGAGCCTCTATTCGAGACTTTCTTATTCAGAAATTAAACGACTATGCCGATCAAACTTTTGCAGAAACTGACTACACAGCCGTAACAGCCATTTTAAATACATATCAATCTAAGGACAAAGCGGAAGCTGTAGCAATGCTCAATACCAAGCTTACAAGCATTGAACAAGCATTATCTCTTTTCAAAACAGGCTTATTATCTCTAGCCCTTTGTTACTTTATTTTCTTGCTTTTCCCTGTAAATCTTAGCCGCTTAGAGCTTATGATTACATTGCTTTTTTGTTTCGTCTTTTTACTGTTAGGTATTTCCTTGCCTATGATCGAAATAGATGCTCGCATCTCACAAATGAATTTTACGCTACTAGGTGAGCAACTACGTTTTGCGGATGAGGTACTTTATTATAAAAGTAAAAGTATCTTACAAGTAGTAGGAATGATGCTTTCACAAGGGAAAGTAAAAGTGCTTTTTGTAGGGGTATTGGTGTTTGCATTTAGTGTGTTCTTTCCTATGCTTAAGCTTGTTTGCTCTATGCTATATTTGTATTTGCAAAAGTTAAGAGAAAGCAAAGTTGTTTGCTTTATAGTGTTTAAGACAGGGAAGTGGTCTATGGCAGATGTGTTTGTAGTAGCCATTTTTATGGCGTATATTGGCTTTGAGGGCATTCTTTCTGAGCAGCTAAAACACTTAGAAGGCATGAGCAAAGAAGTAGAATTACTCACAACCAATCATTCATCTTTGATGTATGGCTTTTTTGTGTTTACAGCTTTTGTGTTATTGAGCTTGATGAGTGCTAGTAAGATTAAAGTTCAAGGATTAATGATTAACGATTAAGGAGGTTTTTGTGATTAGTGATTAGTTTTGGGTTATGAGTTATGAGTTGAAAGTTAAACGTTGAACGTCTTTGAGACCATAAGACTTTATGCTCATAAGACATGACAGGTTAAACGTACTGACTTAAAGACATAGGGACATAGTGACGTTTACGGCATGATTCTATTCCACGAAAGTGAACAGAGATTAAAGTTTAAGGATTAAAGATTAAAGAGTGCTTTGGCGTAGCTTGTTTGTATGTGCCTTTATTGAAAAGTACAAGGTACGAGGTACTAAGTACAACGATTTCGATTTAACGATTGACTATTTACAACCGTTTGGTTATTGGTGCATGAAAAAACGCCAACAGCTCACAGCTCATTGCTCAAAGCCTAAAGTTAAAAACTCATCGACTATAGACTATAAACTATGGACTAGTTGAATGTAGGACGTAAAACCTAAAACGTATAACCTAAAACGTAAAACTTAGAACGTAAAACGTAAAACTCAACATTTATGAAAGTATTTATCAACGAAAAGACTGTCAAGATAGTCAAGCTATCTCCTGATATTAATGAAAGTTTTTATGACCATGTGTTTACTGCTGATGACGTGATAGAGGCGGATCGCTTACAGGGCAAATTGCTGGTCAAAGATGCAGGCTTCGATCAAATGATGAATGTCGTAGAGCTGATGTCCACAGCGGATGTTTCTGCCTTAGCCCTTATTGTATTTGCTTTTGAAAAACAAAAAACAGCTGTTGCCTACTTCAAAGAACATTTCAAATTGATTGTCGCAGCAGGTGGTGTCATCAGAAAGGGAAATGATATTTTGATGATCTATCGCAACGGTATGTGGGACTTGCCCAAAGGCAAAGCCGAAAAAGGGGAGACGATAGAAGAAACAGCTACAAGAGAAGTAGAAGAAGAGTGTTGCGTTACAGTAACATTATTAGATGAAATAGGCAAGACATACCATACTTACACACACCGCGACAAAAGAGTGCTAAAGAAAACATATTGGTACGTCATGGATTTGAAAAGTGATGAACTGATGCGTCCCCAACAAGAAGAAGGCATAGAGAAAGTTGTTTGGATGGACGAAGCGGCACTTACAGAAGCACTAGAAAAGTCGTATCGTTCTATAGCAAGTGTCATGAAGAAATACAAAAAGAAATACGCTAAAAGCGTATGAAAATTAATGCCTAGCTTATCGAATGCTTATCTATATTTTTATCTTTGTGTACTAGGCTTTAGCGAACATCCCTCGTACTGAGATGTTTAAGTGATACATTTTATCTTAGAAGGCTTTGCAAAACTAAGGTTTTGCAAAGCCTTCTCTTAGTTTTACTATAGGTCAAACAAAGCAGACAATAACTTTTTTTAAATCGTGGAGACAGAAGAGTATATAGAAATTTATGGTGCTAGAGAGCATAATCTGAAAGATATTTCACTTATGATTCCTCGCAACCAGTTGGTGGTCATCACAGGGGTGAGTGGTAGCGGGAAGTCCTCTTTGGCATTTGATACCATCTATGCAGAAGGGCAACGCCGTTATATGGAAAGTTTTTCTGCCTACGCACGTTCGTTTATAGGCAATATGGAGCGTCCCGATGTTGACAAAATAGACGGCTTGAGCCCCGTGATCTCTATAGAGCAAAAAACTACCTCCAAAAATCCACGCTCTACTGTAGGGACACTCACCGAGATATACGACTTTTTTCGTTTGCTTTTTGCCCGTGCAGGCAAAGCCTATTCTTATGTCTCTGGCGAGCCTATGATTAGGCGTTCAGAAACACAAATCATAGCACAACTAGCCACTACCTTTCACCAAAAAAAATTGACTGTCCTAGCCCCCATCATCAAAGGTAGGAA
This sequence comes from Cytophagales bacterium, assembly GCA_011524675.1. Lineage (GTDB taxonomy): Bacteria > Bacteroidota > Bacteroidia > Cytophagales > JAAEPT01 > WTJX01. The sequence continues at coordinate 640 of WTJX01000502.1, read as the reverse complement.
AGGGCACTACAGAGAACTTTTTGTACAGATACGTAAGTGGGGATTTTCCAAAGTGCGTGTAGATAAGGTGGTCATGGATTTAGTGCCTAATATGCAGGTAGATCGCTACAAGGTACACGACATAGAAATAGTCATAGATCGTCTCGTTCCAAAAGAAGAAAATAACGACCGCTTGGTCAAGTCTGTGCAAGAAGCACTCAAAGTAGGCAAGGGAATTATGCTTGCCCTAGACGACAAGGGAGAAACCAGTTTTTTCTCTAAATTTTTGATGTGTCCCACCTCTGGCATGGCATATGACGAGCCAGCCCCCAATCTTTTTTCGTTTAATTCACCCTATGGTGCCTGTCCTACTTGCAATGGTCTAGCACAAATCACTGAGATGACACGTGAATCGGTGATTCCAGACGATAGTAAAAGTATCAAAAACGGAGGGATAGCTCCTATAGGGAGTTACAAAGACAACTATTTGTTTCGACAAATTGCAGCTTTGCTACAGCTACATAAGCTAAAGCTGACAACTCCTATCAAAGAAATCCCAGAAAAAGTAATGGACGAAGTGCTTTTTGGTACGGAAGAGAAATTGACAATGACCAGCAAAGCCACAGGCAACCAATGGCAAGCCACTTACGAAGGGGTAATT
>WTJX01000092.1 GCA_011524675.1 Cytophagales bacterium | reverse complement strand
ATCACTTCATCACAATATTTTGATTTCCTGCCCATTGTTTTAGGTCTTCCTTTTTGATTGCCGCAGACATCAAGTCTGGAAACTGATCTGGGGTACAGGCAAACACAGGAATGCCCATACCCGCATAAATGCCCGCTATCTTAGCATCATACATAGGGCTACCATCGTCATTCAATGCCAACAAGCAAATGAACTGTACGCCTGCGCTTACCATCTCTTCCGTTCTCTTTATCATTTGTTTTTCGTTCCCCCCTTCGTACAAATCGGTTATGAGGACTAAAATAGTATCTTCTGGCTTAGAAATCTGCTCTTGGCAATACTTCAAGGCAAGGTTGATGTCTGTACCTCCCCCCATTTGCACACCAAACAATAAGTCCACAGGGTCTTTGAGATCTTCGGTCAAGTCTGCTACCGCCGTATCAAAAACAACCATTCGTGTTTTTACACTTGGAATAGAAGACATCACCGCACCAAAAATACCCGAATATACAATGGATGTCCCCATAGATCCACTTTGATCTATGCACATAATTATGTCTTTCAACGATTTCTTGGATTTACGCCCATAGCCCACTCTCCTCTCAGGAATGATGGTTTTATACTCTGGCAGGTAATGCTTTAAGTTCAAACGAATGGTAGCATCCCAGTTGATTTCATTATGCTTAGGCCTGTAGTTTCGTGCAGACTTATCCAATGCACCTTTGAGGGCAGAGATCGTCTTCTGCTCTAGCTTTGCCATCAGTTCATCCACCACCTTTTGCACTACCCTACGGGCAGTATCCTTTGTTTTTGAAGGAATAAGCTTACCTAGCTGCATCAAATTGGCAACCAAATGTACGTCTGCTTCTGCTTGCTCCAATATCTCAGGTTCAAACAAAAACTTTTCTTTCAATTCGGGATGCTTCAAGGCATCGTTTTGCATCACTTGTACTACCGAGTGAGGAAAATACTTTCTAATATCCCCCAACCAACGAGAGACATTGGGGCTTGACTGTTGGCTCCCTCCTCTCCTATCGTTATCACTTTTATAGTCAAAAGCCCCCTTCCCATCATAGTCATACAAGGCTGTAAGCGCAGCATCCATACCTTGCAGATCGTCTTCAAGCGAATAGCCCGTGCCATCCGCCTCACCTCCACCAAGCATGAGTCGCCATCGTTTTATATTTTCTTCTTTTTGTTCCATCAGACATTCATTGGGTTTAAAAATCGCACTATCGAAGGAATGATCTTATCGGCAGCTTCATGATCAAAGTTCTCAAACAAATCCACTGTCTTTATGCTCTCTTCTGCAATGCGTCCTGCTTTTGATTTCTCTCCTAACTGCCTACGTTCGCCATACTCAAACTGTGAAAACGACCTCCTCAATAAAGGAAGCAACTCCATGAAACTACCTTGCGACAAGGAAGAAACCCACTCAAAGACAAGGTTCCATAGTTTATTGTCATAGATCAAAATCATTCCACTCCCCCTCAAAAAACCCTCTAACCAATAGGCTACACGCTCTGGCGGATGATTAACAGACAAAGCTAAGGCAAAGGTGCGGTCTGCTTCTTTTTCTTCAAACTGATTGGCATCCAACAACAATCGGCAGATACAACCATAAATGATGGCATGTACCCCCTGTTTTGACAACACTGCGGTTAAACTGTTGTACCAATTTTCTTCTAAGCTAGCATCATCATATATTTTGATGGCTTGATTCAAATGTGCGATGCGCTCAAACATACGGTTGGAGTTGTCATCGTCTAAGCCATAGCAGGCATTTGCCAAGCCAATACATATCTTTAAAATCAACTGCTCTATGATATGGTCTAGCACGCTCAAATCTGTCTTCCTCACATCTCCGTACCTACTGATGTTCACCAACTTTGGTACCGCTTCCATCAAGTCCAAAAGCTCATTGGAGTTACTAGACAGCTCATTGATTTTGTCTAGTAGCCAAGTGATCTTCTCGTACAAAGCAGCAGGAATACATAGTTCTATTACCTTTGCCACTTCATTCACATACTGTGTTTCTGCTACTTTGTTAGCAATATATTGCTGTGCAGCATCTTCTATGGTATTGCCAAGGTATGCTTTGTCTAGCAAATTAATCATCATTTCTGGCGACCATGCTAGTTCCCATACTTCTTTGAATGTCCCTTTGCTTCTGCTATGCTCTCGCTCGCACCATGGAGACTCTAAGATTTCCATGCGATGAAATAAAATACTTCTTTCTCTATCTATCTCTTTTCTAAGGTCAAGGGTATGTTGTTTTGGCACAGGCAGTAACTTCAATCGTAACTTTTTCAGCCTAGCTTCAAAACTGCTTTGCAAAGGTATTTTGGGAATATCTTCGGGGACTGCACCCATTTTTTCACCTACGATCAAGTGCTTATTGACCAGCCCTAAAAGCAACGTTTCTCCCATACACATAACCGATAAAATGGCATCATTCATGTCGGTGAGTTGTACATAAGCATGATTCCTTATCTGTGCTAAACTTCTACACAAGCGAAAACTTTCAATGATGTAAGCGGTAGAAATATCTATTCCCTCTTCTCTAAACACTTTAGCCGCTTGCCCAAGCCACACCATATCAGCATTATCGTTGGTGTTCCATAGATGTTCATACCATCCCGGAGACATGATGCCTGCCCCATAACCAGAATACATACTCAGCCTACCATTGGTCCAAGGAATCCATGTGGCAAGCATATCCATTTTTTTCTTGGGAAGCTTCTTCAATATCGCCCTATCCTCTTTGGCAAAGCGGTCAATATCTTCCAAAGCAGGCGCATGCCAAGCCCCACACACCACCACTATATTTTGATACATCTCGTTTTGTGCCTGCTGCAATAGCATCCTCATATATGCTTCCCTATAGTAATTTTCTTGATCGAGACTGCTTTTCAATCCTTCTTCACGAAGGGCACGCATCAAAAACAAGACCTTCTCAAAATGCTCGTCTTCATTCACCTCTTTCTGTTCAAAGTGATGATTCCAAAACGCTTCACCATCTTCAAATCCTGCCGACTCAGCGATACTCGTCAAAGGATCTTTGTCTATCGTTTCTTGTTGAAGTTCTTCTAACTGAAAGCTTACTGCAGCAGGCAAATCCATTGCTCGCAAGGGGATATTACGTTCATTGGCATAACGCATCGCTACCCATTCAGGCGAAAAAACGGAAAAAGGATAAAAAGTGGCTTGTTTAGGATTTTTTTGATTATAAACCATAATCGCCGCTGGCGGTACTAGCTCCTTTGCTCCTACATAGTCAAATGCACTTTCTATTTCTACTGCCCCTTCTACAAATATCAAGTCAGGTTGTAAGCTTTGTAGTTTCTTATCCAACTGCTTGGCAGAGCCTACACCATGATGCCTTATGCCTAAGATATGTACTGCCATATTATTGTGCTAAAAGTAATGTAATGTCATATATTATTTCTGAGTAAAAGAGCGGATCAAGCTCTCCTATGGTCAATATCTTACCTCTATTTCTTGTGTAAAAATTAATCTCATGAACAGTAGCCGAAACTTCACCACCTTGATAATATGCTGCTGGACCTTCTATATTTGCATAAGCATAAATATCACCTTCGCCATAGCTTTTGGTAAACTCAGACCTACCACCATCACCTACTGTCTTCATCCAATTCCTTTTTACTAAAAAAGTATTCACAAAATCAGCCCCTCTTGGTACGCTTTGCCCTAAAAACCGCTTGCTGCTAGATGTCTTTTTCTCTTCTTGTAAAGCATAAAAAACCTCTCTTTCAAAAATGGGAAATACCGTTTTCAAACCTAAATCATAAAACTTAGCTTTCCATTTCTCCAATGATTCATCATCCAAATAAAAAGGATGAATAATACGTATGTGAGAATTTTCAAACTCTGTTAGGTCTATTTCTTCGTCTTCAATATCATAATACGCTACATCCTCTTCTGAACAATAAAAAGAGCTTTGCAAAACACCATTAGAATCAAACAGTCCCCACAGCAACTGAGACGCATAAACAAACATAATAGGATTATGAAAGAAAAAAGTATCCCACTCCTCTACAGACCACTGTCTGCCCTGTATCATATACTTCTCCAATCGTAAACTTTGGGTTTTAATGACCTGTTTGATTTCTTTCTCTATCATTTTAAGGTCTTTTTTAAGGTCATTACTTATTCCTTTAGGTATCGTTTTTCTAAGTTTATGATTCTCATCAAGGAAACTCAACTTAAACTGAGCATTAATAAAAGCACGATATTCTTTACCATCATCGGTAACGATATGCTTGCTTAATTCTTCAAAGCCAAAATCTGGAATAATACGATCTGCTAGCTGATCCATACTTATATTTTGTTCTTTAGCAGCAGCCCTAAGTGCTTGTTCGGCTGCTATACTGATGGCAGGTTTTTTATTTTCAAACTTCCTATAGATGCCATCCAAATCTCTCAAGGCAGCATCTGTGCCTAGCATGGCGATTGATCCCAATACATACTCCGCCATTTTCATACGCTTATCAGCCATATTCTTACTAAACAATGTCATCAGTTGATGACTCACCTCATCATTACCTACTAGCCCTACTATCGTCAAATAATATTTCAACTTAGGGTTAGATTTACTCTCAGCAAATGCTTTCAACAAATCCTTGACAAAAGGTGTCGTTTTTTCTTTATCTATATGCAAAATCAATTGTTTTGCTTCTATATCAGAATTGATCCCTTTGGCTCTTTTCATTCTATAAAAAAGAAAACGAACCTCCTCATTAGTCAATAATTCACCATTAGTAAAATAAAGTTTAGATAAGCCCTCTTCATTCAAAAACTTCTCTGACCATTTATTCAACTTCTTTCTTTGTGAGGCAAAAGACACCATTTCTCTAAGCTGTCCCATCGTATAGGGCTTTTCAAAACGACTAGACTGTAAGCTTTCTAACATGATATCTCTCGTATCGTCATTTCTTTCCGTGTTGATGGTATCGCTCAAAATATCTTTTATCTGCTGATCGTCATATTTTGACAAAAGTATAGCACCCAACACCCTACTAT
>WTJX01000687.1 GCA_011524675.1 Cytophagales bacterium | reverse complement strand
GTACGGATCTGTGAGGGAGCGGGGAGGTAACAAGCCGCTCTACTCGGAAATGAGGATTTAAGTGATTAGTTGCTAGAGATTAATGATTAGTGTAAGATAAACTTTATACTTTGTACTAACGACTAGATACATAAATACAAGAACACTAGAACACAATATAAAAACAATGAGTAAAGGTAGAGTATTAGTAGCGATGAGTGGGGGCATAGATAGCTCCCTAGCGGCAGTATTGCTTCATGAGCAAGGCTATGAAGTGATAGGGATGACCATGAAGACATGGGACTATGCGTCTTCTGGTGGTACAAAAAAAGAAACAGGTTGTTGTAGCCTAGACTCTATCAATGACGCTAGAGAGATAGCTGTTTCGTTGGGCTTTCCGCACTATATCTTGGATATTAGAAATGAGTTTGGAGATTATGTGATTGATTATTTTACGGATGAATACCTCAACGGAAGAACGCCAAACCCTTGCGTACTGTGCAATACGCACATCAAGTGGGATGCACTACTGAGAAGGGCGGACAAGCTGAACTGTGATTATATCGCGACAGGGCATTATGCACAAATAAGAAAGGAAAACGATCGCTATGTTATTTCTAAAGGGATAGATACCAACAAAGATCAGTCTTATGCGCTGTGGGGCGTGTCTCAACAAAGCCTGAGTAGGACGCTGTTGCCTTTGGGTAAATTGACCAAAGATCAAATAAGAGAGATGGCTACGGAGAAAGGATTTGTGAATTTAGTAACGAAGTCGGAGTCTTATGAGATATGTTTTGTGCCAGACAATGACTATAGGGGGTTTTTGAAAAGAAGGGTGGAAGGATTGGCAGAAAAAGTAAAAGGAGGGGAGTTTGTGTTGAGCAATGGTGAAGTAGTAGGTACACATGAGGGCTATCCTTTCTATACCATAGGACAAAGAAAAGGTTTGGGTATAGCCTTGGGCTATCCTGCTTATGTTACTGAGATCCAAAAAGAAAGTAATAGGGTAGTGCTAGGTCCTATAGAAGAACTAGCAAAAGACTCTATGAAAGTGAAAAAATTGACTTTTGGGAAGTATGGTTCTTTGGGAGAGGAACAATATGAAACGATCACTAAAGTGCGCTATAATCACGAAGGGGCACCTGCTACCATAAAACAAGTTGGTGAGGATGAAATAGAAGTCTTTTTTCATGAAAAGGTAAACGCTATAGCGCCAGGGCAGGCAGCGGTATTTTATGAAGGGGATGACGTGATAGCTGGCGGATGGATCAATAAAAGTTTTGATCTTTAGTTTTACGGTAGAAGGCTTTGTGTTTATTATACAAAGCCTTCTTATATCCAATGATATTATTTTGTTTTGTTTGTCTGAGCTTTTCGACCTTCCTTTTCTAGTTTCTTTATAGTAGCGAAACCTATCTTTACTATTCCTTTGGCACAACTAAGGTCAGTATTTTCAATTTTGTCTAGAGTAACTTTCTCTGCTGATAGTCTAACGTAGCTTTGCTCGTCAACATACACTTCCACCTCTAGTAGTGCACCACCAAGTTCGTTATGTATCACCAGAGCGTCATTTGTTTTTATGTCATCAGTGTACCAAACAACTGTCTGTACCATAGACATAGGGACTACATGAACTAGGATGATGACGGTTGTTTTTGTATTTTTGTTTTTAGGTATTTGAAGATGCCTTCTAAAACTCAATTTTTGCACGTTCGACCTTTAACAAGTCCGTTTTATGATATCGTCTTTGTTCAAACAGAAAAAAAATAAACGCTTTGAGTACACACCGCGTCATTATGATGCTGTGAAAGAAGAGATAGGTCTGCGCAAAAGGCAAATAGCTTATAAGATGTCAAAACAAGAAAACCCTGGCTTGGAGCAAACAAGTTTTACCAAGGGGTTTATCCGTAATGCTGCTCCTGCCAAAAAAACATTTTCTATTCCCATAGAATGGATGGTGGCTATTACTGGATGCCTATTTCTTTATTTTTATACCGGGGTAAGGATGGCGTATTCTATTTTACCGCTTTTTTTGCCTTTTGTATTAAAGAAAATCAAAAGACTACGCTAGCATCATTAATTCAAGGAATAGAGAAAAAGCACTATGGGAGATATCATACAATTATTACCAGATGCTATTGCCAACCAAATAGCAGCTGGAGAAGTAGTACAGCGACCTGCCTCGGCAGTAAAGGAGATGCTTGAGAATGCTATTGATGCTGAGGCGACTAATGTACAACTCATCATCAAAGATGCTGGAAAGACGTTGATGCAAGTAGTAGATAATGGCAAGGGTATGTCTGAGATGGATGCTCGTATGTGTTTTGAACGTCATGCTACTTCAAAGATACGCAAGACAAACGATCTCTTTAACTTGCATACCTACGGTTTTAGAGGTGAGGCAATGGCTTCTATTGCTGCGGTGGCGCAGGTAGAACTCAAAACTAAACGCAAAGAAGATGAGCTAGGCACACTCATCAAAATGGAAGCTTCTAAACTTATTACGCAAGAAGAAACTGCATGTAATGACGGCACTTCTATTGCTGTGAAAAACTTGTTTTACAATGTTCCTGCCCGTAGAAACTTCCTGAAGTCAAACCCTGTGGAAACAAGGCATATCGTAGATGAGTTTCAGCGTGTCGCCTTGGCATATCCTAATGTGGGGATGCAACTCTATCAGAATGATTTGGAAACATTTCATTTGCCTAGTGGTAAGCTTAGTCAACGCATCGTGAATTTGTTTGGTAAGAACTACCAGCAACAGTTGGCGCCATGCGAGGAAGAGGTAGAAGGCGTGAAAGTGTATGGCTATATCGGGAAGCCTCAAAGTGCCAAAAAAACTAGGGGAGAGCAGTTCTTTTATGCTAACGATCGCTTTATCAAACATCCTTACCTCAACCATGCGGTAGTAGATGCATATGAAGGGCTTATTCCTAAGGATAGTTTTCCATTTTATATCTTAAAAATTGAAATCAATCCTGAGAAGATAGATATCAATGTACACCCCACCAAGACTGAAATCAAGTTTGAAGATGAACGTATGATTTATGGGTTGGTCAAGGCAGCGGTCAAAAAAGCCTTGGGGGTAAACAACTTGATTCCTTCGATTGACTTTGACAATGAGATCAACTTTCCCTTGATGAATAATAAGAGTAGCCATGCACCTAGTTTTAGGCATGACAAGCCTAGAGAAACACCTCAGCAAAAGTCTAATAAAGAAAACTGGGTACAACTATTTGAGAATTTTGAAAACCCTACAAACGAAGTCAATTACCAAAGTTCAGTAAATCAAGAAATAGATATGGAAGAGGCTGTTACTTTCCAGAGTACCATCAATATAGCAAAAGAAAAAGCGGTACAGGGCGAACGTGCTATGTATTACCAGCTACACCAAAAGTATATCGTGTCACAAGTATTGTCTGGCTTATTGCTTGTGAATCAGCAGGCGGCACATGAGCGCGTACTGTACGAAAAATACCTTATAGACTTAGAAGGGACAAAAAATATGTCGCAACAATGTTTGTTTCCTGCTACGGTAACGTTGAACCCTGCGGACTATGCCTTGGTACACGAGCTAAAAGAGGAATTGCTTATTTTGGGCTTTCAGATAGAAGACTTTGGAAATAATAGTGTCGTCATACAAGGGATGCCATTGGACTTGCAGTCTGGTGAGGAAAAAGAAGTCTTTGAGGGGATCATAGAGCAGTTTAAGCACAATAGTAATGAGCTTCAATTATCCAAAAAAGAAAACCTTGCACGTACGCTTGCGCGTAGAGTAGGGAAAAAAGAAGGTGATAAGCTTCATGTCGAAGAGATGAAAAGCATTGTAGATCAACTTTTTGCTTGTCAGAAATCTGATTTTTCTCCTGATGGTGCTAAGACATATACTATCCTTAGTATGGACGCTATCGGTGGGCTTTTTGCTTAGTTCATGTTTTAACGTTACTTTTTTCTTGCTTACTATTTGTTTATACAATGAATAATATTCTGTTAACTCCCCTTGTAAAGAAACTATTACTTCTCAACATAGCTGTATTTATATTAGATCTCTTTGTTTCTAGTATAGGGGAGTTGTTTAGTCTGTATCATCCTCATAATGTACACTTTTATCCTTTTCAATTTTTCACCTATATGTTTTTGCATGCTAATCTCAGGCATCTGATATTCAATAGTTTACCTTTGATTTTCTTAGGGCCATTGTTGGAGACTTTTCTTGGTGAAAAAAGGTTTTTGTTTTTGTATATTGTGTGCGGTATAGGTGCAGCCCTTATTCATACGGGTATTTATCATATAGAACTTACAAGAGAGGTAGAGCGTTTGAGTCTTGAATTACCACCTAGAGCGCATTGGGATAGGATCAATAATAGTACTGGCTGTATGGTGGGGGCATCGGGGGCGATTTTTGGTATGCTGATGGCATGTCTTATGTACTTTCCAGAAAAGGAGCTACGTATTTTTTTTCTCCCTTTTCCTATCAAAATAAAATACATAGTGCCTCTGTATGCATTGTGTGAGCTGTTTATGGGGATTGAGAAAATAGAAAATGACAATGTCGCTCATTTTGCGCACTTAGGAGGGATGGTTTTTGCCTATCTTATCATCAAATATTGGCGAAAATATCCTTAATTTTGTGCTTTGTGATGAAAGACTATTCTAAAGTGGTTTTTGAACTCTTTATGATTATTATTTAATGAACTTATTTGATAAACTAAAATTAGCTTTTAAGCGATCTGACAATACCGTAATTCAATTGATTCTCATCAATGTGATTATATTTGTTGTGATGGGCGTACTTAAAGTCATCTTGACTTTGGCAGGGCAAGAGTGGATTTTTCTCTTTATTTATCGTGAATTTTCCTTGCCATCTTCCTTTGATGCTTTTATCCATAGGCCATGGACACTGATTACTACCTTCTTTAATCATAGCTTTTACCGCCTTTCTCATATAGTGTTTAATATGCTTTTTTTGTATTGGTTTGGACGTATCATTAGTGATTTTATAGGGAGTAAAAAAGTGCTAGCCCTCTATATTCTTGGTGGTATATCTGGTGG
>WTJX01000662.1 GCA_011524675.1 Cytophagales bacterium | reverse complement strand
TTAACGCTTCAGCCCTATGTGTCAAGAGCTACTTTAACCTTCGTTTTTTCGCTCCCGCCGTGCGGGTTTCATGTTTATTAAATAAGCTATACAAAACTATGATATTATTTTCAAAGCTAATAAGACAACGCCTTTTTTTTATTCGATTAAAAACTTATTTTTGTTAGATAAAATTAAAAAATAGAAAACCTTGGCTTCATTATCTCCTTACACAGGTACATGGGACACACAAACGGCTGCTCACTTGCAGAGAAGAGCCTCCTACCGAAGTACCAAAGCAAATATTGACCATTTGGCAAGCTTGAGCATGGAAGATGCAGTAGATTTTTTATTTACAAGCGCGACCAATGTTTTTGATTATGACCCTCAAGATGAAGACGGGTATAAGATATTTACTAATGAAGATGACTTTCTTGCCACTCGATGGACATTAGATTCAGAAAAAAGACCTGTTTTCTTGAATTGGTTGCTAGGCAAAATGTATCATGACAATACCGCACAAGAAAAATTAAGTTTCTTTCTACATACCTTTTTCACCAATCAGATAGACGCTACTAGCTCTATTTCTTCTTACCATCAGTCAGCATTGTTCCGTCAGTTTGCTTTTGATGTAGACAGCTCTACCAGTACAGGTGAAGATTTCAACTTTAAAACCTTGGTCAAAAAGATGTGTACCGACGAAGCAATGGTATTATACTTAGACACGACCAAAAACATCAAAGGAAACCTTAATGAAAACTTTTGCCGTGAGCTGCTAGAACTTTTTTCCATAGGAAAAGGAGAAAGCTACAGTACCGAAGGTATGACCAATGAGACCGATGGTGAGAATATAGACTACTTTTTCTTTAAAGAAGAAGATATAGAAACTGGTGCAAGGATATTTACAGGACTCACTACCTTAGGGACAGAAGCCGAAGCAGTCATAGACCCAGACGATGATACCACCTCTTATATCACTCGTTCACAACATTTCTTAGAAGCCTATCAAGACAGTATGACAGGCTTGCCCAAAGCCAAATTGCATGGCAATACCGCTCGTCATGACAACGACCCAAAAACATTTAGCAATCGCTTGGGAAGCACAACCATAACACCTACAACAACCACGGCAACGCTTGAAAGCATAGAAGAAGAAATAGACCTATTTGTAGAAGCTATTTTTAATACAACAGAAGAAGCTTCCAAATACATCTGTCGTAAGCTATACAGATTTTATATCAATAGAGAAATTACAAGCAATGGAGTAGATGACATCGAAGAAAGTATCATCGTTCCTTTGGCACAAGTATTTCGTGATAGTGGCTACAAACTACAGGAAACGGTAAAGACCTTACTTAAAAGCGAACATTTTTACGAATCACAAGGTAACCTCATCAAAACACCTCTAGACTATGTGTTAGGCTCACTCAATATATTTGAGTATCAGTTTCCAGCGTATGACACCGAAAATGAAGACTATGTAAGCTTGACAGCAGGCATTAGAGGGTGGATGAAAAATAAGATGGATTTTGAATTTTATCAGCCTTTTGAAGTAGCAGGCTATGCTCCCTTTCACCAAGCCCCTTTGTTTGATAGAAACTGGATTTCTGCCAACACACTTGCTAATCGTTATAGTTATATCCAAGCCTTACTAAGTGGCTATGCCGATAGCCTTAGCTATGTAGAAAACAACTTTCCAGATATGGGAACTACTCCCGAAGCTACCCTAAAAGAAATTATTAGTTATTGGTTTCCATATGCCGAAGAAGATGTAAGCATACAAGCAGATCGTTTAGACTATTTTTATACAGATGTTTTTAGAATAGAAGCAGATGCTCTAGCGGCAAACTATTGGGAAGACAACTGGGGAGTATTGGGCAAAGAAGATGATTTAAGAGATATTCTTGAAGTTGCCTTTAACAGTATATTACAAACACCTGAATTTTTATTGATGTAAGCATGGCAACAACAAGAAGAGACTTTATCAAAACCACCATGCTAGGCGCAGGATCAAGCATGATGTTAGGAGGGCTACCACTAAAAGCCTTCGGTGTCAACAAAAGAACGACCAATACCACCAAAAAACTGGTCATCATCCAGCTGCATGGTGGAAACGATGTATTAAACTTTTTTCCTCCTTCGGTGGGAACAGCGCAAAGAGATGTGTATGTATTCAAGCGTCCACGCATAGCACTACCTGCTTCTGGAAGAAGGGCTACCTTATCTCTCGGTTTTGGAGATGAATTTAGCCTGCATCCCGATATGGTAGGACTCAAACAACTGTGGGATCAAGGAAAAGCAGCACTTGTACCTAATGTAGGAACACAAACGAATAATGGCTCTCACTTTCGTGGTCGTGATATCAGAGCCATGGGAGGAGGCTTTAATGACTATTATGGTTCTGGTTGGGTAGCACGTTTCTTGGAACATAAGTTAGGGAGTGATATAGACAACTATCCAGATGATTTCCCTAGTGAAACCTACCCCGATCCACTGGCCTTGGAGTTGGGAGTAGTATCTCCATCGCTACCTTTTCACTTTACAGATAAGCTACCCGCATCCATTGCTGTAAGTACTCCAGAAACTTTCAACACCTTAGTGAATGGTAATGATGTAACAAATCCCGACGGAGCACAAGGCTTAGAAGGCATCAATGATAATGAGCAAGAAAGCACCCTAGGGACAGGAAAAATAGGCTACCCACCTGCGGCATTGGCCGACACAGCTTATTATAGCCAAATGGATTGGCTCATCAACCTAGAGCGAGATGCCGACAAATATTCCTTTCGCATTAAAGAACTATATGATGCAGGAGGAGGAGACGATCGAGAAGCTAGTTATCCCGATAGGTACCCTTTTGCGCCTTCTAGCGGTGGAACAAACCCTTTATCCAAAAACTTAAAAAACATTGCTACCCTCATCAATGGAGGAATAGATACTCAAATTTTCCTCATCAGAATGGGAGGCTTTGACACTCATTCTGCTCAAGTAGAAACCTATGATAGTACTCTAGGTGAACATGCAGCTAAGGCATATCATCTATCGCAGGCGTTGGCGGCATTCCAAGAAGACCTTGCAAGCATAGGTAGAGAAGAAGATGTCATCACCATCACTACCTCAGAATTTAGCCGTCAGATTGCTGACAACGGATTTGGAACAGACCACGGCTGGGCTACCTATGATCTAGTCGTAGGCAAAGCCATCAATGGAGGCGTAGTAAAAGAAAATGATGCAAGCTCTCTAGCCGCTACCGAAGATGAACTGCTCAACCGTAGAGACTTAAAATATAAAACAGACTACCGTAGGGTATATACTACCTTGCTGAAGCATTGGTTTGACGTAGATGATGCAGACATCCCAAGTATCATAGACCCTAATCATGGTACGATAAGCGCACAAGAAGATAGTGCCAACTGGGAAGGGACAGATAAATACTTGTCCTTTTTGGGTGATGTAACCGCTAGTAGTGCCACCATGAAGCAAAATTTATTCGATGCGATACAAATAGCAGCCCCATACCCAAACCCTGTGATAGATATGGCAACGCTAGAGCTGAACATCCCCTATCAAGCTACATTTTCGTTACGCTTGTATAATCAAAAAGGACAAGTAGTAAAAACCTTTTTCAATGCAAGGCAGTTAGCACAAGGCAATCAAGTGATTCCTTTAGAGCTAAGTGATCTACCTTCGGGGCAATACCTCATTAGCCTAAGTGCCGACGGTATGAGTAAAACAACAAAATTGATTAAGATATAATGATGTCTTGGCGGATAAAAGCAGAAGCGTTGGAAATATTAAAGCAAAAAGCTTTGCAAAACATGGTTTTGCAAAGCTTTTTTTAGAATCATATCCTATCTTAGGGTATGAGATTTGACTATGCCTATATACAATACAATGCAACCAAGCACAAAGAAAACACTTGGAAATATGATTCTTCACCCAATACTATCTCTTACATATTCATACTCATTTTCTTTTTTCAAATAAGTAACAGCAATTTCATCGCTTTCCTCTTTATAACGAGAAGAAGATTCAGACAAGGTGTCAATGATTTCTTCTTTTTCTTGATTATTAAATTGGATGATAGGATAGTGAACCGCCCTCCCACGACTATTACGATAATCATAACCGATAATCTTAGCCTTGACATGTGTGCCTGTATAATAAATCCTTTGGCTTCGTTGAAATAAATAAGCTCCAGCAAAAGAAAAAACTAAGCCGACGAATATTACTATGATTTTTATCATAATTTAAAATATGGTTAAAATGTGTTCAAGTGTTCTTGTATTCGAGTATTCAAGTTAATAATTATCTTGTATTTAGACAGTTATTGTAGTTTTTTAATCATGTTCTTGTCTATTTGCATTAACACCACATTAGACCTTTGACATTTGACATGGTCGTTCCTTGTATTCAAGCTCATAAAAATATACAATATAGCAAACCTAATCTAATGAACTTACATTTTGCAATACAGGTATTCTTAAGAATTCTTGTTTTTACTACCCTAAAAGATGGTAAAACACTTTGAAATAGTATATCTTTAAAAATATTTTTATGAAAGTAGTCTAGACTTTGAACTTACATCGGTCAAGTTCAACTTACTTATTAAAATGACAAATACAGCTATCCTTTTTATGAAGAAAACATTATTCCTCTCTCTTCTTTTTTTTAGTTTTTTCTTAGCTAAAAGTCAGACACCTCCTATACACCGTGGGTGTCTCTCTAGCATTCCTTTTCAAGTGAAATATAATGGTTTGCGACATGACTGTAGAGAACATCGTTTCACCAACAACCAAAGAGCATTAAACAATGAAGAAACAGGGCTTAAAGGCTATAGGATAAGGGTAGCCGTACATGTGCTGTATCATCCTGACTATAGTGAACAAAATGTTCCTCTCGAAGAGATAGAACAGCAAATACAAATCTTGAATGAAGACTTCCGAAGGACAAATGCAGACACAATCAATACACCAAATGAATTTCTAGATGTAGCAGCAGATGTGCGCATAGAGTTCTTATTGGATACTGTCATTAGAAAAGAAACAACTAAAAGTGATTG
>WTJX01000256.1 GCA_011524675.1 Cytophagales bacterium | reverse complement strand
TTCGTGAATTTAACTAACAAAAAAAAATATGGTAAAATTGAGGTATATAGTGATTATGCTTATGCTTTCATTTGAAATGAAAGCAGGGGTTAAACCGAATGTAATTTTGATTGTGGCAGATGATCTAGGAATGGGAGACTTGGGTTACTATGGAAATAAGTTGATACAAACACCTCAAATGGATGCTTTTGCCAAGCAATCTCTGAGATTTAATGACTTTCATGTTAGTCCTACTTGTGCACCTAGTCGTAGTTCATTTATGACCGGTAAGTACTGTCATGTGGTAGGTGTTCATGCTACTATTGAAGGAAGGGAATTACCTTTTGCCAAAGAGCAAATGATGCCCGAAGTGTTTGCCCAAAATGGCTATAGTACAGCTTTGTTTGGAAAGTGGCACTTAGGGGATGCTTACCCTTTTAGACCCGAAGATAGAGGTTTTCAACATCTTGTCTATCACCATGGAGGAGGGGTTTCTCAGACACCAGATTTCTGGGGGAATGACTATTTTAATGATACGTATTGGGTGAATGACAAGCTTCAAAAATTTGAAGGATATTGCACAGATATATGGTTTGATGAGGCAGCTAAATACATCAAAAAATCGAACAAAGAAAAAAAGCCATTCTTTGCTTATATCGCAACCAACGCACCTCACGCTCCTTTTAGAGCACCTCAAAAGTACTTAGACTTGTATGACCCAACCTTTACCCCTGCTCCATTTTATGGAATGATTACCAACATTGATGAAAATTTTGGTAAACTAATGAAGATGCTAAAAGAGGAAGGGATAGAAGAGAATACAATTGTAATTTTGACTTCTGACAACGGCTCTAATATCGGTACATATTATTTTGATGCGGGGATGAGAGGACATAAAGGAGACGTATTAGAAGGAGGGCACAAAGTACCTTGTTTTATGCGTTGGCCAAAAGGAGGGTTTGACCAAGGAAAAGACTTAAATGCTTTGACGGCTCATGTAGATTTGTTACCCACTTTTATAGATCTATTAGGTTTCAAAAAAACAAATGTAGATTATTCTGGTGTTAGTTTGAAATCCGCTTTGTATGGTGATGAAAAATCGATAGAAGAGCGTTCTGTCGTGGTTACGAATTGGGAAATGGGAGAATGGGAATCTACTGCTGTTTTAAAAAGTAAATGGCGTTTGCTTGACAATAATAAGTTATATAACCTTGAAAAAGACCCTATGCAAGTTCGTAATGTCATGAAAAGTCATTCAGACATTGTGAATCAACTGAGGGCAGATTATAAAGCATACCGTGAAAAAGTGTTGCCTGATCCTATCGCTTATTTTGTCTTGGGTTCAGAAAAACAAAACCCAGTACCTTTGAATGCTCATGACATTAGGGTAAAAAGAGGGAAAACACATAAACAACCTCCTGTAGTTCAAGGACATATTATAGAAAGGGTTGATATTATGGATGAGCCTTGGATGGTGAATATTGAAACTGCAGGGCATTATGAGATTTCTTTGAGAAGGTTTCCTGCGGAATTAGATTTACCCATTGAGAGCAAGTACAAAGACCCTTCTACCGGATGGACAGGAGGTGGTCTACAAAAAGCGGACAAGGCTTATTTGGATATTGCAGGAGTTGTAAAGGAAATCCCCATTCCTAAAGGAGCTAAAGAAGTTACTTTTAAAGTCACCTTGCCTAAGAAAGAGCATGTAGAAATGAGGGCAGGATACCTAGTCGATGGAAAAAGGCACTCAGCACATTATGTTTATGTATTGAACGCAGATATTTACAAGAGAAATCTAAGTACTTGGCAAACGCCAAAAGCGATGGGATTGCCAATGGCAACTTCTGATGCTAAGGATATTCCTCTCGGTAATCAATTGATAGACCCTAGATTGGAGAAGTTGAAGCATAGAAGATTACCTCCCTATGCGCCCAAAGAAGGCGCAGTGATGAAAGCTACTAGTGCATTTGCTTGGACTAGTTCTTCTTCTAATTTTTCTGGCGGTGCTTTGCATTATGTTCTTGAAATAGCAACAGACAAAGACTTTTCTAATATCATCGCTCAAAAAGATCATATCAAACAACAAGAACTAAAATTGAATCAACTATCCAATTTTGAATCTTTGCCTAAAAATCAAAAGCTTTTTGTTCGTATTACGGCTTTGAATGAGTGGGGCAACAAGACAGATGCCTCAGAAGGAGTCTCTTTTATTTTTCAATAAGCATTGTTTTCTCCAATATAAAACCTATTGCATTATCAAAAATATACTATTTATGAATCGAACCATTCATACCTTTCTTTTAATCAGCTTTCAAGTCATAACCCTATGGGCAGAATCAAAAAGCCGTCCTAATATCATTTATTTAATGGCAGATGATCAAAATACATTATCCGTCGGGTGTTATGGAAATCCTGAAGTAAAAACACCTCAAATGGATCTATTAGGAACGGATGGGGTGGTCTTTGATAAACACTACAATACTACTGCCATTTGTAAAGCTAGTAGAGCATCTATTCTTACAGGAATGTATGAGTATAAAACAGGCACCAATTTCAGTCATGGTAAGATGAAACAATCTACTTGGAAAAAGTCCTACCCTGTTTTGTTGAGAGAAGCAGGCTATATGGTAGGCTTTGCAGGTAAATTTGGAATAGAGGTAGAGGGGCAGGAAGCGCATGAAGGAATGTGTCCTGAAGATTTTGATGTCTGGGGAGGGGGTTCACATCAAACAGAATACGAAACCAAAAAGAATCAATCTATGAAAGACTATGCTCAAAAGTACCCTCATTCTACTTTGTCTTATGGAGCTTTTGGACAAGACTTTATTAAAAAGGCGGTACAACAAAACAAGCCTTTTTGCTTATCCATTAGTTTTAAAGCACCGCATATGCCTCCTACGCCAGACCCTCGGTTTGACCACGTATATAAAGGAAAGACATTTACTAAACCTGATAATTTTGGAAGGGAATACGCCAAACACATGTCTGAACAAAGTAAACAAGGAAGACAGTATGAAAGATTCCATATTTGGAAGTACGATACGGACTACGATGAAGTAATGCAAAAATACTATCAATTGATCTACGGTATTGATGTTGCCATTGGGATGATACGAGAAGAATTAAAAAAGCAAGGGATTGATAAGAATACAGTAATTATTTATACCAGCGACAATGGTTATATATGTGGTGCTCACGGATATGCTTCTAAGGTATTGCCCATGGAAGAGGCTGCAAGAGCTCCCATGATGATTTACGATCCTAGAAGTAAGGTAGCAGGTAAAAAATTGAGATGTGGAGCATTAACAGGAAATATTGACTTTGCCCCTACTATTTTAGCATTGGCAGGCTTGCCAATTCCTGAACATATGGATGGTAAAAGCTTATTACCCCTCTTAGATGACCCAAAAAAAGACATACGTACTCAGATGGCATTCATGAATGTTTATGATAAAATCCCTACTAGGAGCTTGACTTGTTTGACCAAAGATTGGAAATATACCTATTGGTGGTATCAAGACGATCATATGAAGGCTTGTGAAGAGCTGTTTGACTTAAAAAATGATCCTCTAGAGTTAAAAAATTGTGCCGTGGATCAACACTATCAAAAACAACTGCTTTCGATGAGAGAAGCTTATGATAGAGAAGTGAATCTATGGCAAAAAGGCGTTGTAAAATACAATGACTATGAAACTTATGGAACTTTTTTTGACAGGAATGTTCCTTGGCAAACAAAATATGACATCATCAAAAAATGGGGTACTAAAAAGAAAAATAACCCACAAAACAAACACTAATATTAATTCATTTTTCGGTGCCCTAAAACATCTTAGAATTTTTAGAAATAGCTTATACTATTTAATGATAACCTTAATTATTTGCCACTTATGCTCATAAATAAATATTTCTGTCAACGTTTGAAAAACATAAAAATCATTTTTGCTCTATGCCTTACATTTTGTTTTATAAATCAATTTAAAGCACAAGAGAGCCACAATCCTATTTTAAGAAAATCAGACCCGAACTTTTTGTACTTAGCAGATCCTGCTGCTGAGGTGTATAATGGTAAAGTTTATGTCTATTGTTCTCACGACCAAGAAAACGCCGAAAATTATACTTCCATGCAAGATTATGCATTATTAGAATCTTCGGACTTAAAAAACTGGACTAATCATGGTATTTTTTTAAAACCACGTAAGCTTGATTGGGCTGAAGGACAGATGAATGCTCCAGACTGTGCTTATAAAAACGGCTATTATTATTTTTATTTTCCTTATGACAAAACGCATATAGGAGTTATGAAAAGCAAAACTCCTACAGGGCCTTGGGAAGAAACAATTCAAGGAAAAATAGCAAGCATTTTTGACCCTACTGTTTTTGTTGATGACGATGGTCAAGCCTATATGTATGGGAGTGACAACAAAGTGAATATGGGAGATGAAAGTCGTCAAATGTGGGCTGCCAAACTAAAAGATAATATGCTTGAACTAGATGGTGATTGGTATCCTATTTCTGCCCCAGGAGACATCGTTTCGGAAGCAGTAACGATGTTTAAAAAGGATGGCATCTATTATTTTATGGCAAGATCGGGAAATAGAACAGGGTATTGGATGGCAGACAGTCCTATACCATCACCAGATTTCCCTATACAACCCAAGAAAACTATACATAGTACCAAAGAAGGTTATGCCAATTTTAAAGGGCACATAACTTACGGTCAAAATGGAGCTCCAGATCATATGTCTGTGATTCAATTCAAAAAGAAATGGTATTTTTTCTATCATAAAGGATTTAGAGTTAATGGTGGTAGTAGGTATAAAAGATCTGCCTGCTTTGAGAAAATGAGTTTTAATGATGATGGTACTATCCAACAAATCATGTACACATTAGACAAAAGTCAAACCGATACTAAAGATCATGGAAAAGGCAGTATTCATGTAGAAGCAGAAAACTTTTCAGAATCAAACAACCTTAGGCAAGAAGTAAATCAAGATATAGATGGTGGTTATCATTTGTCTAGACTATACGAAGATAGCTGGGCATTTTATGAGGAGATAGATTTT